>JANNDD010000343.1:0-8779 GCA_031387365.1 Armatimonas sp.
TGCTCGCCAATGCCGGGGCTTCGGTGGCGCACTGCCCCCGCTCCAACGGAAAGCTCGGAGCGGGGCTCGCACCACTGCGGCAACTTAGAGACCGCGGACTGGATATTGGCCTGGGCACCGACTCGATGGTCTCGGGCAACTCGGTAGACTTTTTCGAGGAGATGCGCGCCGCCGTCTATGGAGCACGCGCCCGCGAGCAGGACACCGGGGCACTCACGGCGAAAGAGGCTTTGTTCCTCGCAACTCTGGGCGGCGCACGCGCACTGCACCGGGAGCGCGAGCTAGGGTCGCTGGAAATTGGGAAGCAAGCGGATCTGTGCGTCGTACGGCTGGATGGGATTCACCACGCGCCCGTCGGCGATGACAGTCCGGAGGCGGCGCTGGTCTACTCGGCGCGTGCCAGCGATGTCTGTCTCACTCTCGTGGCGGGGCAGCCCGTCTTTGACCACGGGCGCTTTCCCACACTCGATGTGGCCCGGCTCCGTCAGAGTGTGACAACAGCACGACGAAAAGTTAGAACAGAGGGAGAGAAGATCCTTGGCGAGGCGAAGCAGCAACAACGAAAATAGTGGCAGTGGAGGCGGTTCTCACACAAAAGGCGCGAGTGATGAGCTCGTCGGCTGGAGTACGCTCGCCATCGGGCTCGCGATCAGCACCCTGCTCCTCTGGAAAAACGGTGGCTGGGCCGCCTTCCGCAGTCCCACGCGGTTCCACGGCTTCGATGACTATAGCCTCTTCAATATCGCCGTCTTGCTCCTGCCGCCCCTTACCTGGATTCTCATCGCCCTGCGCCGCGAGCTCAGCGACTTCGGCCTAACTCCTGGCAACGCACGCGGTGCTCTGCTCTTCTCGTTGGTGATTGGCCTAGCGTATATCCCCGTTCTGGCGCTCTTTTCCGGTCAGAAGCAGTTTCAAGCGTACTACATTCCCTGGCTCAGCTCCAGTGGGATTCTCTACGGGATGGAGTGGCATGGCGGGCAGTACACCGGCGGCAAGATAGACTACGGGCGCTTTCTCTACCACGAGACTGTGATGTGTTTCTACATGTTCGCGTGGGAGTGGTTCTTTCGGGGCTACTTGCTCTTTGGTCTGCGTAAGATCATGCCCACCTGGGCCGCCGCCATCGTCCAAGCGCTCCCCTTCTTTGTCCTGCACCTAGGCAAGCCCCCCGCCGAATTCTGGTCGTCGCTGCCAGGGGGAATCCTCCTCGCCCCGGTCGCCATTCGTTTCAAATCGTTCCTGCCGTGCTTTCTCGTCCACTACATCATCTCGCTGGGCAACGACATCGCGGCGCTGTATTTCCACTTCCGTTGATTTTCCAGGCGGCCCTAACCCCTTCGTGCTCTGCCAGGCTTCGATTCCCTGGCGGAGGGCGGCGATAGCCTGCTCGGGTGTGAGTGGCTCCGGGAATTCATTGGGGCTTTCCCAACGGAAAGAATCGCGCTTTATGTAGATCCAAAGGTTTGGGGTGTAGAGGAACTGCCCACCAAAAGTCTGAGACACACTCTGTCCGAGAGAAAAGTGCCTGCCAGAGACTTTCCCTTCAATCCTGAGCTGCTCCCAGGGCTCCAGCCAGCCTGACAGGTCAAGTTCGGGAATCTGTACACGGCGACGACGGACGCGGCGAAAGTGAACCGAGAGTTTCCAGCCTGCTCGATTGCGCTGCTGCTCACGGGGAAACCACGGCCCTATACGAACGGGGTCGGCAATCCGAACGAGCTGTACTGGATACGTTGTCCGGTGATCGAATAGTCCATGGGAAAAAGGATCACTAGCCCAGGTCAACCACGCCTGGCATTCCTTTGCACTTCGCGCCACGCAGTTCAATGTTTGCGTTTTCTCGTCCACCCAGACGAGGCGATCCTCAACGGTTGCCTTATTTTGGTAGAGCCGCCATCCCAACGGCGTGAAGTCCAGATCGCCTTTTTCAGGCAACTCGTCTTCGGGTGGGGTTAGCCAGCCCAATGCCTGCCAGTGTGCCAGGCGTTTGTTCCGAGGTTCACGGACAACTCTCAACCAGCCGTTAGCAATCATTCCCTCCAAGATCGCACGATAGGTATCTGCTGTCTCCACAGTAACAGAGTTGTTAAAGTGCTGTGCTAGCTCCCACTCACCTACGACATAGCGCGCCATCTCGTCGAGGGGGCAGTACATCTGATAATGCAGGCAGATCAGCGCGTCCTGTTCAAGCGGGGTCATCGGCTACTCTACGATGATCTGTGGCTCGCCTTCTTCCACGCGTCCGATCACAGCGCGCGTCTCGACACCGTGTTTCTGCAATGCGGTCAGCAGCGCCGCCAGCTTGCCTGGTGCGACCGCAATGCAGAGCCCGCCGGAGGTCTGCGGGTCGAAGAAGACCTCGCGCTGGTCGGCGGGGACGGCGGGATCAAAGGTGACGAGCTCGGCCAGGTACTCGGCATTGCTGACACCGCCACCCGTGACAAACCCCTCGGTGGCAAGCTCACACGCACGGGGGAGGATCGGAATCGCGTCGTTTTCCAGCCGTAGACACACGCCACTTTGCCGCGCGATGTGGGAGAGATGTCCGAGCAAGCCAAAGCCTGTGATGTCGGTCGCAGCAGAGATGCCCCCCCCGCCCCCGAGATCAGGGGAGCCAGTGTGTATCCCCACCTCCCGCATCGCCGTTGCCGCTGCGGCATTAAGCGTCGCCATACTCTCCACAGCAAGCTGCATTGTTGCGTCGTCGAGCTTGTCGAACTTGGCCGCCGTCATCAAAATCCCGGTTCCGAGCGGCTTGGTGAGTACCAGAATATCGCCCGGACGTGCCCCGGCGTTTGTCGTGATTCTGTCCGGGTGCACCGTGCCCGTCACCGAGAGCCCGAACTTGGGCTCGGGATCGTCCACACTGTGCCCACCCGCAAGGTGCACCCCCGCGAGCTTGAGCTGATCCGCCCCACCGCGCAGAATATCTGCCAGCACCTCGCCGGGCAGCTCTTTAATGGGGAAGCACAGAATGTTCATCGCCGTGAGTGGCACACCCCCCATGGCGTAGACATCTGAGAGAGCGTTGGCGGCGGCGATTCTCCCAAAGTCGTAGGGGTTGTCCACGATGGGCGTAAAAAAGTCCAGGGTCTGAATCAGAGCAAGCTCCGGACTGAGGCGGATCACCCCGGCGTCGTCAGACGTGTCCAGCCCGACGAGAACATCCGGGTGCTTCTCCTGCGGCAGACCCGCTAAAATTATCTTCAGAGCCGACGGCCCGATCTTGCTCGCTCAGCCCGCGCAGCGCACCCGCGCTGTCAGACGTTGCGCCGCAAGCTCACGACCATTGGGGGGATTTGTACCAGACATCAGGCGTATTGTACCCAATGCCGGGGCCTGAAAGCCCCTAGATCAGCGCCGTGTGTGCCAGTGCTGGTCAATGCCAGCCTCAAGAAGCCGGTCACGAAGCTGCCCGGCGTGCTCCTGGATGTGGCGGAGGTTGAGGAGGACGTGATCCAGCTTAGGGATCTTGTACCAGGGCATCCCGGACTCGGGTGAGGCAAGATCAATCTTGTCAATTTGTGAATCCACCATCGCATCTACCAACTCCCAGTAGGTCAGCAGCTCCTCTTTGGTGTGGGGTGTGGCATCAAGCTTCTCGTGCTCAGCATCACTCTCGACTTCGTCACGGTGTAGCTCCCAAGGCACAAAGTCCTCGAAGCGCACCTGAAGATACAGATGGGCAAAGTAGAGCGTGTGGTACGCCAGTCGCCAGAAGCTCCGAGGCGGAGTGCCCCCGAGCCAAATCACATCTGGGCACTCCGAAATTGCGCCTTTCAGCATGTCAAGCGCAGCGTGGTACTGGCCCTTCAGAGCCGACTTGAGACTGTCCATACTTAACTCCCCTACTTAAAGCTAGGCAAAACAATGCCGCGTAAAATCACTTTCTGAGCGGCGAGAAAGACGATGAGGATCGGGAGCGCGGCCAGTGTGAGGGCGGCGAAGATGACGTACTGCGGGGCATTGGACTGCAAGTTGTAGAGCGCCACCATGATTGTCCACATCTTTGGATCCTGGCAGACAACAAGGGCGAAGAGAAACGCGCCGTAGGCGCCGGTGAAGGCGTGCAGAGCGATGACCGAGAAGATCGGGAGCGAGAGCGGGAGCGTGATTTTGGCGAACATCATCAGCTCGGACGCGCCGTCTAAGATACCCGCTTCGTAGAGCTCCTTGGGTAGCGAGTCGAAGAAGCCTTTGAGCAGAAAGATCGAGTAGCCGCTGGCGAGGCCTGGGAGGATGAGTGCGCCGAATGTGTTGAGCAATCCGAGGCTCTTGAGCATCAGAAAGTTCGGGATCATCGCCACTTCGGCGGGAAATGCCATTGTCGCCAACAAAAAGAGCAGCACTTTGTAGGTATAGGGCAGTGGGTAGCGCGAGAGAGCGTAGGCGCAGAGCGGGTTGACGATCAGCGCGCCCAGAATCGAGAGCGTGCAGAAGACCACCGTGTTGAACAGGGTCCGCCCACTCTGCCCGCCAGTCATGAGCTGCCGGTAGACATGGATAAAGTTTCGGGTCGTGAAGTCACGGCGCAGCTCGGGGCCGTGCGTTTGCACGAAGGCAAAATCCAGGGCGGCCTGTGGTGGCTGGGCCTTTGGGTTCTGGAGGTGCGCCCGCCAGAGGCTCTCCGGGGTCTCGGCCCTGAAAGCGCTGATCGGCGCGTCGGCCTTGAGGAACTCCATCCAGTCCGTGAGCGAGAGCCCATCAGCGGGTGGCACAGTAGGAAGCGCGATCGAGGGACGCCGACGCTTGGTGAGAAATGCCTGCCAGGCGGGCGCGGCACTAGTGTCTATTTTGAGCATGCGAAGCGGGAACTTGGTGCGCATAAACGCCTCCCAGTCTCTGAAGGCCGCCCCCATGGGAGCCGTGGCGGGCAGAGTCAGTGTCTCCCAGTCCGTAATACGCGTCTTCCAGGCGGTGTTTAAATCAGCAAGCTTGCCCTGGTAGATGTCCTCTTTGAGGTACTTGCGCCAGAGGGCATCACCAAAGGTCGGGACGAGATAGTTCTTGGGAAGATTCTTGCGAAACTCAAACCAATCCTTGACTTTCGGACGGTCACTCTGGGGCATCCAGGCACGCAGCGACGGCTTCTCAATCGGGGCAGTGATAGTCTCAAACCGGACGTTTTCCTCACGCCAGGATTTATTGAGCGCGTCTATGTCGTTGCCGTATTTTTCCTTGAGCCAGTCGCGAAAGCGCATCAAAAGCGGCGCAGGGGCGTTCTCATGCTCGCCAAAGCCCGCGCGCAGAAGATGTGTCGGTAGCGCCTCGGCAAATTTCTGCCACTCGACCACGCTGCCAGCACTCTTATCATTTTTTGGGACGGGCACCTCCGCGATTTTCTTGTAGTCCGCATGATGTGCCGCATTCAGCTCATCTAAGTTATTGGCGTAGCGGTCCTCTAAATACTTCACGTAGAGTGCGGAGTCCTCGCGCCAGTAGGCCGGGATCAGCCGCGCAGGGGCGTAGTCATTGAAGTCCGACTGGCTCTTGGTAGCAGTCGAGAGCATCAGCAGAAATGGGTAGAGAGTTGTGACCGCGCCCAGGCTGAGCACCAGATACAGTGCCGCCAGCCCAAGCCGCACTTTTAGCGAGTTGCGCCCGATCCGCGAGATGTGCATACGTTTTTATTCTCCCCATGACCGCCGCGGTTTAAACCGGGCGTCTGCTGTGGCGTTCCGCCGAAACGCCCGTGCGGGGGTGGGTATTTTTGTCCCCCGGCACGGGCTTTGCGGCACGCAGTGCCACCTAGACGCCCAATTCCATGGGGCGGTCTACTTCCGGCTTGCCAGAAATGCCTCTTCGGCAGCATCCAGCTCGTTTGGTGTCAGACGCTTTACCTCACCGGGTGCGAGATCCAGAACAGAGACCAGGATGGCGTAGTTGAGACCGAACTTCTTCTCCGCCCCCGTCAGGCGGTTGCGTGCTTCGTCGGAGAGGCCATCGAGCCACTTGACTTTCATCGCCTTCTCGTTCTCTTCATGGCGTTTACGCAGATCGGCAGGCAGTGTCTCGCGGTCTACCAGCACCGAAGCTTCATCGTTATAGACTTTCAGAATAGTGCCACTGAGACCGCCGTAGTGGGGATAGTACATTCCGCTCTTAATGTCAGCGGGCGTTTGCTCACGCTGGACGACAGTCACAGTGTCGCCGGGATTGATCTTGGCCATGGGAATATTATACCGTCCCCACTCCCCTAAACGAGGGCGGTACAATAGTGACGTGACACCCTATGAAAACCTGCGCATCGTCATCTGGGTCTTTGGCATTCCGACGATTATCGCCCTGACGGTTCGTGCGGCAAAAAAAATGAGGGCGATCCGTCAACGCCACGAGGAGCTCCTCGCGGAAGAGGCGGCAAACCCGAAGAGTTCCTTACAAGCGCTCTCAGAGCTCTACGCCGAGCCCAAAAAACAGAAGCGCTAGGGGGCCAGCTCCAGCTTGATCACGGGAACGGTAGCGCTGAGCAGGTTAACAGGAATCTCCGTGAGGCGAAGAAACGCCTGCTGCTCAACGTGGTCACTGGGCACTATGTCTAGGCCAATTCCGAGGGGCTTACCGGTATTGAGAAGCGTGGCGCGTGTTGCGGCGAGGGCGAGGGGCTTAAGCGTAATCGCGCTCCCGACGAGATCTGTGGGGCAGATCACATAGAGCAGGTTGTCTTTACGGGTGAGCAGTATATTTCGGTTGGTGGTGAGCTCGCGACAAGGTGTCGTGCCCTCAAACGCTTCGCGGACGCTCTGGTACCACTTGCCGATACGCTCCAGAATCGCGGCGGACTCCTGGGGAATCGTGCCGTCGGCCTTGGGACCGACATTGAGCAAGTAGTTCGCATCCCGCGCCCGGTACTTCGCAATTGAGCGCATGAGATGCCGGTCCGAGTAGTAGTCTTCGTCCTTGCGCCAGCTCCAGCTCTCCATCCCGACCGACTGACACGCCTCAACCCGCTTGGTGAAGTCCACTTTCGTCTCAAAATCACGCTCCGGCGTGCCAAAATCGCCTTCGTCGTAGCCACGGTCGTTGATCACCGCCTTGGGTTGGAGCTGGCGAATCAGCGCATTAACGCTCGGGTCGCGGTGCAAGTCCACATTCATGTCCCACCAGAAACCGTGAATTTCTCCGTAGTTCGTGCAGAGCTCACGTACTTGCTCACGGACAAACTCCGTGTAGGCCAGCAAGTCGGGCGTGTCTTCGGGCTGCGCGGGAATCTCGTGGTGCCGCCCCTGATTGGGATAGCTCGGGTGGTGCCAGTCCGCGATGGAGTAGTAGAGGCAGAGCGGAAAGTTTCGCTGGTGGCAGGCGTCGGCAACCTGCTGCACGATATCTTTGCCGTAGGGCGTGTTCATCGTGTTGTAGGCGGTGAGTTTCGTATCCCAGAGGCAGAAACCATCATGGTGCTTGGTCGTGACACAGAGATACTCCATTCCCGCAGCCTGGGCCAGATCGAGCCACTCCTCCGGGTTGAACTCCGTCGGATTCCACCGCGACGCAAGCTTCTGGTACTCGCTACGGGGAACGCGCCGCCGCCACTGCTCTTGTTCGTGCCAGCCGTGAAGGGTGTAGAGCCCCCAGTGCACAAACATCCCGTAGCGGTGCGTAAACCACCAGTCGCGCCCATCGCCAAATCGTGGTACCAAGCTTGTCATAGAAACAATTTTACCCGAGCTTGCACAGGTACAATACAAAACATGAAGCACATGCAGCAGACGATCATTGAGTTTCGCACGGGGCAGGTTGTCGCTCCCACAGGACGTGGGGGGCGCTTTGCCTTTTCCGCCGACACCATTCAGGCGAAGATTGCCTCCGGCGCGGTAGAGAGCCTCCCCTGGGCATCAATTACGGCCAGCGAGAACGGCGAGTTCTCAGGGCGGGGCTTGGGCGTGCTGCGTTTTATGGTTGAGCTGCCTGCGCCCCAGACTTTCTTACTGGCCGCATCTGGGCACAGCATGGCCTATGTCAATGGCGAGCCACGCCTCGGGGATGTTTACAGCGATAATCGCATCTCCGTGCCCGTGCGGCTGAAGGCGGGCAAGAACGAGTTTCTCTTTCCTGTGGGGCGAGGGCGCTTTGCCGGAAAGCTGGTTCCGATCACCACCGAGCTCTCGATCAACACGACGGAGCTGACCCAGCCCGATGTGGTTCTAGGCGAGAGCAGCCCGCTCTGGGGAAGCGTCGTGGTGGTCAATGCAAGCGAAAAGACGCAGCGTGGCCTGAAGCTTCTCGTAAATGGCCGTGCCACGGCGGTTCCCCCGCTGCCGCCCTTCTCGGTTCGGAAAGCGGCGTTCCAGCTCGTGCCTCCCCGCGACCTCACGAAGCTCACGGGCGACGAGCTGCCCGTGACACTGGAATTAGGTAATGCAAAGGCAAGCTTCTCGATGCGCGTGCGCAAGCCGACACTCACGCACAAGCGAACTTTTATCAGCCAGATAGACGGCTCGGTGCAGTACTATGCGGTGAACCCCGCGCAGAAGCCCGCCCGCGACAACGCCCTGATTCTTTCCCTGCACGGTGCCAGCGTGCAGGCGCAAGGCCAAGCGGAGGCTTACGGTGCCAAAGACGGTGCCACGCTCGCTGCCGCAACCAACCGCCGCCCGTATGGTTTCGACTGGGAGGACTGGGGTCGGCTGGATGCCTTTGAAGTGCTCGCGGATGCCGCGAAGCGCTACCCACACGATCCGACGCAGCGTTACCTCACCGGCCACTCCATGGGCGGGCACGGCACCTGGTCTGTGGGCTCGCTCTTTCCGGGCCAGTTCGCCGCCATCGGGCCCAGTGCGGG
>JANNDD010000367.1:0-3846 GCA_031387365.1 Armatimonas sp.
GATGGCGCGGAAAGTCAGACGCCCGATGCGCCCGAAGCCGTTGATGCCAACACGTACTGCCATTTTATTTCCTCACAAATCCAAAACGATTAGATGTGCGGCAGCGTCTCGGGCATCATCGGCGCGACGTTTCCGCCAATCAGAGAGGATACCCGATTTATCGTGAATCGTCTACCGCTGATTTTATCGGAGGCCAGGAACAGCAACCCCGGCCAACCCCGCGTTTACGCCGACGGTTTTGCTTTCACCGTGCGCGCCTTGCGCTCCGAGGGGGGCGTCCCGCCGACCTGCTTGTACTGCGGCGACTCCAGCCCAAAGGTGAAGCCTACACCGCGCCGTGCTCTCACGTTCCAGTCGTTCAGCTCGCGTGTCATGCCATCGCGCTGCTCAATCAGCCCGGTCAGGTGCACCCGCGCCGCGTCTATCTCTGCCTCTTTGGCCTGAATCTGCGTCACCTTTGCCGCCTGGTCTGCCTGGGTCAGCCCCGGAACCGTGAAGCTTGGGTTCTCGATCCACATCTGCTTAATCTTCGCCGTCTCATCCAGCACCGTGCTGGCGATCACTCTCTTTGCCATTCTTTACTCCTAGGGAGGTGATATTTTCGTTTTCGACAGTCGTGCTTTCGTTCTCAACACCTCTGTCGAAGACAAGTATACCCGTGCTGACGACCAAAGCACCACTGCTGAGAACGTCGGCACACGTGTCGAGAACGAAAGCATGGCTGTCGAGAACGTCGGGAAGAAAGGTCTACTAGCTCCCCTCCATGCGCTTGAGGAGCCATGCGAACCAAGAAAAGAGAACTCCTAATCCCAAAACGAAGGGGCCGATGACGATTGCGGCTCTTAACGCCATCTCGTCTTGGTCACGATGAAGAACGCACTCATTGAAGAGAACATAGCCACAGACAAGGGCGATCCCCAGAAAACAGACTGCTGGAATTGTGTGGAGCCAACGAGCTACTTGTTGCTGCTTTATAAGAATACACACAGTGGAAGTCCCAAATAAGATAGCTCCCACTAGCAGGGCGATTTGGAAAGTGAGGCGGAAAAATACGAGGCAAGCAAGGCAGAAAATAGCATCCAAGATCAGGATAACCCACTCACCTACACTGAGGTGTTCTTTGGTAGCAGGCTTCTGTTGTTGGGTTTGCATGTTGCATTTTACCCGCCGATTGAAAGCGGCGTCTAAGAGCCTCGCAGGCTCGGCTGAGAAATCGCTCCGCGATTAACCGAATTTAGTCGCGGAGCGACTTTTTGGCGCTTGCGCCTATTGACGCCGCTTTCAATCGGCGGGATTATACGGATTCAATCAGCCGCGCACTGCGCGGCGGAAGCTCGACGGTGAAGCTGCCGCTGTGTGTGCCGAGGTTCGCGCCGCTCCAGACATCGGTGAGGCGAGCGGGCTTGGCGAGGGGGATGGTGCGGGTGGCGGGGGAGTCGCCCCCGTTGAAGAGTGCCCAGTGGGTCTTGCCGCGTAGCTTGATCTCCCCGACGGTGAAGTTTTCATCGGCGAAGCGGGCGCAGACGCCGGTGGCGGGGAGCATTTTCTTGAGCATCGTGAGGCGCTCGGGGGAGAGCTGGGTGAGATCGTCGCCGGAGAGCAGCATCCCGCCGGTGGCGTAGAGCAGGGTGGCGTGAAAGACAAACTCGTTATCGGGGAGATCGCCGGTCAGCAGGAGGCAGTCCGGGTCGTTCCACCAGAAGCGCCCGTTCTGCCAGCCGCGATAGAGATTTTCGCGGCCCGTCTTGGTGAACGACTCCCAGGAGCGGTCGATGTCATTAGACGAGCGCGAGGCGTGGATCAGGCCGAGCGACGGCCAGATCGGGTGATTACAGCCGAGGATCACGCTGCCCTTGCCTACGCCTCGGAGAATGGCCTCCATGCCGCGCCGATACGCCTCGATGCGTGTGGCGTTTTTGTCGAAGTGATGACCGCCGTGGATCGCGCCCCAGTAGTTGGCATCGAGCTTGAAGTAGGTCACGCCCCACTCACGGTTGAGCGTGCGAAAGAGATCTTCGAGGTGCTTCTGGGCGGCGGGGTTGGTGCCATCGAGGCAGTACCATGGCCCCCTGCGCCAGCCGCCAAAGCCGATCTTATTGGACGGCAGCGGTGCGCCGGTCTCATCTTTGATAAACCAGTCCGGGTGCTCGGTGAAGATCCTGGACTCCCGCTCGGCGATAAACGGCGCGACCCAGAGGGCGGGCTCGAAGCCCTTCTGCGCGATGGCTTTGAGGACGGTTTGCACCGAACCGCCAAACGCCTTGCCCGTGTCGAGCCAGTCGCCCATGTACGGCTGGTAGCCGTCGTCTATCTGAATGTAGCGCAAGCTTGGCAGGTTCTTTGCAGCCCACTCCAAGTTGTCGTAGATGTTTTTATCCGTGACCTCAGGGCCAAAGCAGTACCACGAGCACCAGCCGGTCGGGACGGGATTGTGCGTCAGCTTAGGATGGTGCTTGGCGATGGAGCGCGTGAGTTTGTCTAAAAGTGCCTCGCGGTCGGTGCCCGAGATGGCGAGAAACTCTTCCAGCTCCCAGCGCTCGCCGGGCGCGATGGTTTTATTTTCCGTGTCGAGCGAGATACGCAAACGCGTCGCATCGAAGCTGAAACGCCCAATAAAGCGCTTACAGGAAGTGAAGCCGAGAAGCACGCGCTCTTGGTTTTGCGGGGCAAGCATGAGCATTCCATAGCTCGTGCGCAGATTTTCTGGCTCCGGGATCTTGTAGTGCGTCCGATCCGGGTAGTAGCCTACATCGGTAGGGCGCTCCAGAGTACCCGCAAGCTGGCAGAGCATCTGAAACGCCTCGGCGTAGAGGGGCGTGCTGCTTGCCAAGCCGTGGGCAACATCAAAGAGAACCACTTCGGGGACGGTGATAGGCGCTACGGTAGGGTTACGGAGAGTGGCACGGCAGAAGCTCCCACGCCAGGTGCGCGTCAGAGTCAGGCCCGTGGGAACGTGCGCTGTGCTGGCTTTGAGGCGCTCAAGCAGCACGGTGCTAGTCTTCCCGAGTCTCCGAGAGCATTCGGCCCACCCAGATGCGCAGCTCATTGGGATCGAAGGGCTTGGTCAGATAGAGATCCGTGCCCTTCACATAGGCGCGCGTGATCTCACGTTCGCTGGACTGTGCCGTGAGCAGGATCACGGGCAGCCTGCGGAGCTCCGGGCTCTGGCGGACGTGCTCCAGAAGCTCAAGACCATCCATCTCCGGCATCATGACATCAGAGATCAGGAGGTCGTAGTGGTTCTTAAGGAGCAGAGGCAGTGCGCTGGCGCCACTCTCCGCTGTCTCCACCGTGTAGCCTCCGCGCTCCAGGTTTACTTGGAGGATGCGGCGGATACTTTCGTCGTCGTCTACAGCAAGAATACGTTTGTTCATAGGTTCATAAATCTGGTCAGGCGGGAAGGATGCGCTCTACAAAAGCGATGAGCTCCGCCGGGTCGAAGGGTTTGGTCAGATAGAGATCTGTGCCACTGGTATAGCCCTCCAGCATATCGTCCTCGCTGGTGCGTGCCGTCAACATGATCACCGGCAAGTCGCCCAGGAGCTGATCGCGTCGAAGCGCGGCCACGAGCTCGTAGCCGTCCATTTCGGGCATCATGATATCGGTAATCAGGAGGCTCGGGCGTTTCAGGAGCATCTGGCGCAAGGCGTCCACCCCCGAGATCGCTGTCACGACCGTGTAGCCGTGGCTCCGGAGATTAAACTCGATCTGACGCAGAATATTGGGGTCATCCTCGACCACCATAATGGAGTTGGTTATAGAAGGCTGAGACATGGAAACTAATTGTATCGAAGATTATGGCGAAGTGCTTTAGGTAGTGGTAGAATTCACCTGAGTTAATTTAAC
>JANNDD010000398.1:0-2275 GCA_031387365.1 Armatimonas sp.
CGGCTTTGGGATTGATAACCGCACGGGCGCTCTGATCGCCGAGAAACTCAACTGGCAGCAGTCGTTTGCGCTCTCCCATGAGGCGCACACCGTGATTGCGACACTGCCCTTGCAGTACTTTGGGAGCCACGCGCTCAAGAGTAAGTATCTCCCAAAGCTCGCCAGCGGCGAGTGGATCGGCGCGTTTGGGCTGAGTGAGTCCGGCTCTGGCTCCGATGCCCTGGGGGCACAGACACGCGCGGACTTGAGCACCGACGGCCAGCACTGGGTTCTCAATGGCGGCAAGATGTGGATCACCAACACTGCCTTTGCCCAGCTCTTCACCGTCTTTGCCAAAGTGGATGGCGATAAGTTCTCGTGCTTTATGGTTGAGCGAGACACGCAAGGTCTCTCGTTTGGCAAGGAGGAGCATAAGCTCGGGATGAAGGGTACCTCCACACGGCGCTTGATCCTGGAGAACGTCACGATTCCCGTCGCCAATCTCGTGGGTGAGACTGGAAAGGGGCACTATGCGGCGTTTTGTGCGCTGAATATGGGGCGCTTCAAGCTTGAGGCGGGCGCAGTTGGGGGGATGAAAGAGACACTCGCGGTGTGTGCGGCCTACGCCAACCAGCGCAAGCAGTTCAATCGCACGCTTGGTAGCTTTGGAATGATCCAGGCCAAGCTCGGCTCGCTGTGTGGTCGGCTCTTTGCGCTGGAGTCGGCGGTCTATAGGCTAGCAGGCGACTTGGACTCGGTTTTTGAAGGCATTGACCCGACGGCTGACTCCGCGCCGCAAGCGTACCATCACGCCGCTGAGGAGTACTCCATTGAGTGCTCGATTGTGAAAGTGATTGGCAGCGAGCTCTACTCCTGGGCCACCGACGAAGCCATTCAGATCCACGGTGGCTACGGCTACACCGAGGAGTTTCCCGTCGCCCGTGCCTGGCGCGATCAGAGGCTCTTAAGAATCGGTGAGGGGGCCAATGAGATTGTCCGCCCGATCATCGTCAACACGCTCCTACGCCGCGCAAAGCAGGGAAGGCTTGATCTTGCAATGCAGGCCACCTCGTGCAGCCAGAAACGTGTTGGACTGCGCCTGCTCCAGCTTCTAGTGGAACGCTTCGGTGCGAGTCTCAGTGAGGAGCAAGAGGCACTTGGGGCGGTGTCGGATATTATCTGCGCCGCCTACTGCCACGAGAGCGCTGCGCTTCGCACGCAGAAGCTCAAGGGGGCAGCGCAGGAGACAGCCCGCGTCTGCACCGCGCTCTATCTGCACGAGTCCCAAACCGCTGCCGTCGCCCACGCAGACCTAGTGCTGACCCGCTGCAACGCCGACTCGGCCCTGCGAGCGAGCATTCAGCAGGGGATTGCCCCCGATTGCGCCACTGATGCCGTTGCTCTACGGCGCACGCTAGCGGCCACGGTTCTCGCCTCGGAGAGGTATCCCCTCGGATGAGCAAGACCGGTGGGGCGTTTCTACACGGGGAGTTCCCGTCCCTGCTGCCCTTCAACTCTTTTGAGAAGCAGTGCCTGGCGGCGATCCAGCCGTACCTGGAGGTTGAGGTACGGCCCCGCGCCGACCGGCTGGAAGACTGCGAAGACGGACTCCTGGACAGTCTGCTGCGCGAGGTCGGGCGGCTGGGGCTGATGGGGGTGGCGATTCCTGAGGCGTTTGGGGGCATTGCACTCTCCCGGACACTGATCGCGCGGTTCTGTGAGGAGACGGCGCGTGCCTGCCCGAGCTTTGCGATTCCGTTTAATGTCCACTCGGGCGTCGCGACACTGCCGCTGCTCTGGTTTGGCACCGACGCACAGAAAGCGTACTGGCTACCAAGGCTAGCGACGGGTGAGGCGCTCGCCGCCTTTGCACTCTCCGAACCCAATGCGGGCTCCGACGCTCTGGGGCTCTCTTGTCGTGCCACACGAGCTTCCGACGGCGGCTGGCGGCTGAACGGCCAGAAGGTCTGGATAACCAACGCGGGGATTGCGGATCTGTTCACGGTCTTTGCCAAAGTGGACGGCGAGCACCTCACGGCGTTTCTAGTCGAGCGAGGGAGTCCGGGCTTGAGTGTTGGGCGTGATGAGAAAAAGCTGGGACTGAAGGGCTCACGCACGGCCTCACTGTTCTTCGAGGATGCCAAGCTCCCCAGTGATGCCGTGCTCGGGGAGATCGGTAAGGGGCACCGGGCGGCGCTTTTCCCGCTCAATGTCGGGCGGCTCAATATTGGTGCGGCTGCGCTGGGGATGGCGAAAGAGGCACTGGCCCTTGCCCGCACGCATGCCAGCCAGCGCA
>JANNDD010000792.1:0-2840 GCA_031387365.1 Armatimonas sp.
TCACGGCGACGGTCTGGCCGCTGCCCAGGGTCAGGGTGAAGCTGTACGTTGGCGCAGCTCCCGAGAGACCGCTTATCGTGCCGTGGTAGTCGTCTTTCTCATGCCGTGCGGGGTCGCTGAGCCCTGTGCCATCGCCTTCCACCACCGACGGTAGAATCTTGCTCCCCGAGATAACAAAGTGAGCGAGGTCGAAGTCAATGCAGATATTGGCCGCCGTCGCTCCAATGGTCTTGGGGGAGCGGAAGGTGACAGCAAAGACGGAGTTGCCATTGGCATCACGGGCGACACTGGAGTCCACTGTGAGCGAGGTTCCTGTGGTCTGACCGGTCTTGATGAGCTGCATTGTGGAGCCCACCGTCACGCTAGCTCCGGTATAGGTTCCGGCAGGGACACTGGCGCTGCTCAGGAAGGAGTACCGGGCACCGCTGGCATCGCGGAGGGTGCGTAGGTCAATCAGCACGCCGGCTGCATTGTCAAAAACAACCACCGGGGCACCGCCGCCCTGGGGAGTCAGCTCCACATGGTAGACCGTCGCCCAGACATGGCCATAGTCCTCACGGGGGCTATCGGTCAGTAGGACGGTTGCGCGGCTACCGGTCAGAAGGGAGCTTCCCGTGCTTCCTCCGCCGCAGCCTGCCAGCGCCAGTGCGCCCAGTGCAATGCTCAGTGCGGTAGTCTTTACAAGTTTCATTTTTGTTGTTCTCCATTCCGAAGTCGTGTTGGATTCACTGAGTAAGAAGACGGCTGGTTCGGGAAAAATACAGCGTGGGGAAAATAAATCGCCCCTCGTATCGCCCCGATGAACCGGGGCGTCTTATTGTCCTCGTGCCTCGGACACAAAGGGCGTGCCGCCCATCCCGAATCAACTCTGTATGGCCCGGAGGGCCTTCGTGTCGGAGCCTGCGACGTCAAAATGACGCCCCCGTTCATGGGGGCGATCTACCGGAGCGATCCGATAGGTTACTTCACCGCGAGCGCACCGGGGATATTCAGCACCCCTTTGCCGAGCTTGCCGGAGTAGCTGGGATTGAGTGAGTCCACCGAGCGGGCGCTTTTACGGAGCGCATCCACGATTTTATCTGAGTCTAAGCTCGGATTAGCAGCCCGCATCAGCGCGGCGGCTCCCGCGACAAACGGGGCGGCGAAGCTCGTGCCCGACCAAGTGGCGAAGCTACTATTGACGTAGGTGCTACGAATACTGGTGCCCGGCGCGGAGAGCGTGATATGCGAGCCGTAGTTGGAGAAGCTGGCTTTCGTATCCGCGCTATCCATTGCCGCCACCGAAATGGCCTCACTGAAGCCCGCTGGATAGTCGCGCTGCTCTTTTCCCGCGTTGCCCGCCGACGCAACCACCACGACGCCTGCCTCGCGTGCCTCGTGAATGGCGTTCTGAAGGGTGCGCGAGGCCGTAGGTGTGCCAAAGCTTAAGTTCACCACACTTGCGCCATGCGAGACGGCCCAGCGCAGGCCACGCACCACACTAAAGATCGTCCCTGTGCCATCGGCGTTGAGCACACGCACCGGCAGAATCTTAGCCTCCGGAGCGAGCTGTGCGATCACACCCGAGACCATGGTCCCGTGCCCGAGTGCCTGGTTTTGCACACCATCGGCCACTTCCTCTGGCGTGGCGCTGGGCGTGATGGCATTGTAGCCCGCCACAAGATGCCCGCTCAGAGTGGGGTGGCTGGCCTGCACCCCTGTGTCGAGCACGGCGACAATCACCGCCATGGTGCGCTTGACGCTCCGTGAGTCGCTGAGTCCGAGCTGCTGGCTGGCGGTGGGATTGATGGCCACACTACTAAAATCACTTGCCAGCGGAGTGTAGCGGCTATCACTGGTGCCCACAAAATCAAAGGGCACATGGATCGGGTCGCCCGTAACACTGCCGCCTTCGGGAAAACGAACCCCCTCATCCGGTTCGGCGTCCGTGAAGCGCGCATCGCCCCGTAGCCGCTCAGAGAGCTTATTGCGGTCCTCTTTATCGTCCTCACGCTGCCGGAAACGGTAGAGATTGCCACTCGGATCGCCGTCTTCCAGTGTCAGTCCGTACTCCCGTGCCAGCGCTGCCGGATCGGTGCCCGACGGAATCCGTAGCAGAATTCCGCGCTCATTATTCGGGCCAAAGGGCGAGGGGAAGGCGCTCGTATCGCTTCCCCCACAGCCGCTCAGTGCCAGGCTTATGAGCCCGAGTCCCAGTAATGTAATCTTCATTATCCACTTCCCATCAGGCAGAACGCCGCCCAGTAATACGGGTGCGGCCACAGTGCTTGTAGCTCTTGCTGTGCCGCTCGCAAGGCTTGGGACGGTGTCTGTCCCTGCGCGATTTTCCCGTAGAATCCCTGCATCAGTGCTGCCGTCGCCGCGTCATCGGCGGGCCAGAGGCTCGCGGCGACGCGCTGTGCTCCTGCGGCTAGAAAGCCGCGCACCAGTCCGAAAGGCTCGTCACCCGCCGCGATCTGCGAGACCGCTGTCTGGCACGCCGAAAGAGTGACCAGATCGGCATCGAGCGGCAAACCGTAGAGATCTCGCGCCAGAAGCCACCCCTCTGAGAGCTGTAAGCCCGAGAAGAGCGGATTGTCCTGCCGAAAGAGTGCATGGGTCGCAAAGTGTAAGATTGCCTTGCCTTTCATCTGTTCCCGCACCGCCGTCAGCGTCGCTGCACTGCCCGAGAGCGCCGTCACCTCCGTGAGACACGGCGCTATTGCTTCGACTTCCGCTTGTGCCTGCTCGGTTCCCACGCTGTGCAGGCTCACGAGGAGTGCCGGGCCGGTACGGAGCTTTGATTGTTGACGTCGGCTCACCAGCGTATGCCAGATCGCGGCGCTCGGGGTGACCACCAG
>JANNDD010000512.1:0-1768 GCA_031387365.1 Armatimonas sp.
GCCTCCCAGCTCGCGGCTCTGGGTGTAGGGATCCAGAAAAAGCGGCTGTGCGAGCGCAATCGTCACCTGCCCAAGCTCATTGAGCACCAGCCGGTGTGTCTCTTCTTTCTCGAGCGTCTCGACAGCCAGGCGAAAGTCTATCTTTTCCACTGTGGCGCTCGCCTGCCGCGTGGTTTGGATCACGATGTAGGGGCGCCCCGGTGCGAGCCCTGCCTCACTGAGCACACAGACCGTCGCCGCAAAGCGCCGTGCGATTGCGGGGGGACTGTTGGGTGTGGTAAGGAGATCCCCTCGGCTGATATCCAGCTCATCCGTGAGAGTCAGTACCACGGACTCACCCG
The DNA here is from genome assembly GCA_031387365.1 of Armatimonas sp. Lineage (GTDB taxonomy): Bacteria > Armatimonadota > Armatimonadia > Armatimonadales > Armatimonadaceae > Armatimonas. Next base: position 342 of record JANNDD010000512.1, read on the forward strand.
AGCGTGCCTCGGGGAGCGTGCCGTCCGCCGTCATGATTTCCTTGACAACGGAGCGCTTCCCCGAGGGTAGCGCCAGAATCGGATCACCAGGGCGGATGCTCCCTTCGGCGATCTTACCCGCAAAGCCCCGGAAGTTCTGGTGGGGGCGGATCACACACTGCACCGGAAAGCGAAACGCCGCCGTCGCGCTGTGGCTTACTGTGAGGGGCAGGCCCTCCAGCCACTCCAGGAGCGACGGCCCTGTGTAAAACGGTGTGTTCTGACTGTGCTCCACCACATTGTCGCCCGCCAGCGCCGAGAGGGGGATCGCGGTCGCCGTGACCCCGAGCTTGGCGGCAAACTTCGCAAACTCCGCCTCAATGCGTCGGAAAACCCCTTCGTCGAAGCCGACGAGATCCATCTTATTGATCGCCACAGCCAAGTGTGGCACGCGCAGCAGCGCTGAGAGTGCTGCATGGCGGCGCGACTGCTCCAGTAGCCCGTTGCGGGCATCTACCAGAATCACGGCAGCGTGCGCTGTGGAAGCGCCCGTGACCATGTTTCGCGTGTACTGGGCATGGCCCGGTGTGTCGGCGATGATAAACCGGCGGCGCGGCGTGGCAAAGTAGCGGTACGCCACATCTATGGTGATCTTTTGCTCTCGCTCGGCACGCAGGCCATCGGTGAGCAGCGCTAAATCTACGCCGCCATCATCGGAGTTACTCGCTCGTTTTATCGCCTCGTACTGGTCATCGGGAATGGCTTTAGAGTCAAAAAGTAGCCGTCCAATGAGCGTTGATTTGCCATCATCCACGCTCCCAGCAGTCGAGAATCGTAGGAGTTCCATCTAAAAGTACCCCGTGCGTTTGCGGTCTTCCATAGCGGCTTCGGAGCGCTTGTCGTCGCCGCGTCCGCTGCGCTCGGTTACCCGGAACGTGCGCACTTCTTCAATGATCGCATCCAGTGAGTCGGCGTCGGAAAAGACGGCTCCAGTGACCGTGATGTCGCCCATCGTCCGAAAGCGCACCTGATGGGTTTCGATCTTTTCCCCCGGCAAGAGCGGCAGCAGCTCGGACTCTGCCAGCCAGGTGCCTCGTCGGTTAAAGACGCGGCGCTCGTGGGCAAAATACAGCGACGGTAGAGCGATACGGCGCGCCTTGACATAGCGCCAGATGTCCAGCTCGGTCCAGTTGGAGAGAGGGAAGATACGGAAGTGCTCCCCGGGCGCTTTCCGTCCGTTGTAGAGGCTCCACAGCTCCGGGCGCTGGTTTTTGGGATCCCACTGTCCATATCGGTCCCGGTGTGAGAAGAAGCGCTCTTTGGCACGTGCTTTCTCTTCATCGCGCCGTGCACCCCCCAGGGCTGCATCTGCACGTAGCTCCTCAAGCGCATCTAGGAGCGTTCGGGTCTGGAGCGCGTTTCGTGTCCCTTCCGGGCCAAGCTCTTCC
>JANNDD010000794.1:0-1299 GCA_031387365.1 Armatimonas sp.
ACTTTGGTCATGTTATCTTTGAAGACGGAAACGTCACAGGAGCTTTGCATTCTTTATGAGCCGACGCTTTGTCGAAACGACGCTGACTTGCTGTGTTTGTGGAACCCGTGCCGCAACGGCGTGGCGACGCGCGGGGGATCATATTCATGGGGGGCCACGGGAGTTTCACGCGGTTCAGTGCGCCCGCTGTAGCACAGTTCGCCTCGATCCGCGGCCTGCGCCTGAGGAGATGGGCAAGCACTACACTCCCCTTACCTACGCCCGTGCCGAGGACGAGGCCGATAGTGGGCTCGCTGAGCGCCTAGATGAGTACAACCGTCGTATGGCAGAGCGCACGCTCGCTGCGATCTCTGTGCATGTGCCGCGCCGCGCTCTGGATGTGGGATGTGGCGACGGGCGCTTTCTGGCACAGCTCGCCGTGCAGGGCTGGACTGTGGAGGGACTGGAGACCGACTCCGTCGCCGCCGAGCTCGCCCGCAAGCGCACCGGTGGCACGATTCATGAAGCGCCCTTAGAGGAGATCCTCCTCCCTAGAAGCGCCTTCGGGCTCGTCTCGATTCTCCATGTCCTCGAGCATGTCCCCGAGCCGCGTGAGACACTAACTGCCGCCTGGAACGCCCTTGCACCCGGCGGAGCACTTCTGGTCGCCGTGCCCAATGTTAACTGCCTGGAGGCGAGGCTCTTTCGCTCCTGCTGGTACCCGCTGGACCTGCCGCGCCACTACTGGGGGTTCGCACCGCGCACTCTCACGCGCCTTGCGGAGGAGTGTGGTTTCGCCGTGCAGCGTATTCGTCACTTCCCGTTTCTCTTTGGCCCGCAGAGCGTCCGTTATGGTTTTAAAGCGATCTCTGGCAAGCCCATCGGGGAAGAAGAGGGCAGCGCCGGGCCACGCCGCGAGGGCGGAAAACTCCGTACACAAGCCTTCCTCAGCCTCCTCACCGCCTCTGAGCGCCTCGGCCATGAGATGCCCGGTGAGGTCATGGAGCTCCTGGCGGTCAAGCAATGATCGGAATTGTCTATCTCCTCGTATTGGTAGCATTGGCGTTTGGGATTGGGGCTTTTTTCCTGCGCCGTCTGCCCAGCGAAAGCCTGTTGGAGCGTGTGGTCTTTGCTATTGCCTTGGGGCTGGGCGTGGTGTCCTACACGATTCTGGCACTAGGGCTTCTCAAGCTTGCGAAAACCGTACCGCTGACGATCGGCGTTTTTGTGGTGGGGCTACCCCTGGCTATTTTGGGCTACCGAAGCCTGCCCAGGCGTGAGAAAACTAAGGAGAGCTCCGCGGGGGCTCTGGGAATCGCT
>JANNDD010000795.1:0-1299 GCA_031387365.1 Armatimonas sp.
ACTTTGGTCATGTTATCTTTGAAGACGGAAACGTCACAGGAGCTTTGCATTCTTTATGAGCCGACGCTTTGTCGAAACGACGCTGACTTGCTGTGTTTGTGGAACCCGTGCCGCAACGGCGTGGCGACGCGCGGGGGATCACATTCATGGGGGGCCACGGGAGTTCCATGCGGTTCAGTGTGCCCGCTGTAGCACGGTTCGCCTCGACCCTCGGCCTGCGCCTGAGGAGATGAGCAAGCACTACACTCCCCTCACCTACGCCCGTGCCGAGGATGAGGCGGACAGTGGGCTGGCCGAGCGCCTAGACGAGTACAACCGTCGTATGGCAGAGCGGACGCTCGCTGCGATCTCTGAGGACGCGCCGCGCCGCGCTCTGGATGTGGGATGTGGCGACGGGCGCTTTCTGGCACAGCTCGCTGCGCAGGGCTGGACTGTGGAGGGACTGGAGACCGACTCCGTGGCCGCCGAGCTTGCCCGCAAGCGCACCGGGGGCACGATCCATGAAGCGCCTTTAGAGGAGGTCACCCTCCCGAGAAACGCCTTTGGGCTCGTCTCGATTCTCCATGTCCTAGAGCATGTCCCCGACCCGCGTGAGACATTAACTGCCGCTTGGAACGCCCTTGCGCCCGGCGGAGCACTTCTGATCGCCGTGCCCAATGTTAACTGCCTGGAGGCGAGGCTCTTTCGCTCCTGCTGGTACCCGCTGGACCTGCCGCGCCACTACTGGGGTTTTGCGCCGCGCACGCTCACGCGCCTTGCCGAGGAGTGTGGTTTCGCCGTGCAGCGCATCCGCCACTTCCCGTTTCTCTTTGGCCCTCAGAGCATCCGTTATGGTTTTAAAGCGATCTCTGGTAAGCCCATCGGAGAAGAAGAGGGCAGCGCCGGGCCACGCCGTGAGGGCGGAAAGCTCCGTACACAAGCCTTTCTCAGCCTCCTCACCGCCTCGGAGCGTCTCGGCCACGAGATGCCCGGTGAGGTTATGGAGCTACTGGCGGTTAAGCAATGATCGGAATTGTCTATCTCCTCGTATTGGCGGCATTGGCGTTTGGGATTGGGGCGTTTTTCCTGCGCCGCCTCCTCAGTGGAAGCCTATTGGAGCGTGTGGTCTTTGCTATTGCCTTGGGGCTGGGCGTGGTGTCCTACACGATTCTGGCACTGGGGCTTCTCAAGCTTGCGAAAACCGTACCGCTGACGATCGGCGTTTTTGTGGTGGGGCTACCCCTGGCTATTTTGGGCTACCGAAGCCTGCCCAGGCGTGAGAAAACTAAGGAGAGCTCCGCGGGGGCTCTGGGAATCGCT
>JANNDD010000549.1:0-12993 GCA_031387365.1 Armatimonas sp.
GTTAATTCCCACACTCAAAAGACTGGCACTCCTGTGCGGAGCCTCCCTCGCTCTGCTACCCCTTGGAGCAGTGGTGCATGCACAAGACGCCACGCCTGCACCGGTAGCGACCCCGACTCCCACAGAAGCGACGATTACGGGTGACCCCAGCGGTATTGCTAACCCGGACTTCATCACCAAGTACGACGGGACGCTCAAGAATGACAAGGGCGAGGTCATCAATGCCAAAGCACCGGATCTCAATAACGGTGATACCGCCTGGATGTTGGTTGCCTCCGCGCTCGTTCTCTTTATGACGCCCGGTCTGGCCCTCTTCTACGCGGGCATGGCACGTGTCAAGAACGTACTCAACGTCCTGATGCAAAGCTTTATCGCCATGTCCATCGTCACAGTCGTCTGGATCGTTGTCGGCTATTCCCTAGCATTTTCCCCAGGGAGCGGCGCAACCGCCGGGATTATCGGGGGCATGGACTTTGCCATGCTCAAGGGCGTTGGTCAAACGACCTTTACCTGGAACAGCACGCCGATGACCATCCCCCACCAGGTATTTATGTGCTTCCAGATGATGTTTGCCGTCATCACTCCCGCGCTTATCTCCGGCGCGATTGTCGAGCGCATGAAGTTCTCCGTGTATTGCGTCTTCATCGCTCTCTGGAGCCTGCTGGTCTACTCTCCGATGGCGCACATGGTCTGGGGTGCAGGGGGCTTTCTCTTTAAGAAAGGTGCACTCGACTTCGCCGGTGGTACGGTCATCCACATGACCTCGGGATTCTCCGCTCTCGTGCTCGCGATTCTCTTGGGCAAGCGACGGCTCTCCTCCCACGAGGACACTCGCCCTCACAACCTGCCCATGACCCTGATCGGAACAGGGATCCTGTGGTTTGGCTGGTTTGGCTTCAACGCGGGTTCCGCGGGCGCCGCCAATGGCCTTGCGGGTAGCGCCTTCACAGTGACCCATATCGCCGCTGCGGTAGCGGGGCTAGTCTGGTGTCTGATTGAGTGGGTTCATGTCAAACAGCCAACGGCTCTAGGCTTTGCCTCGGGCGCTGTCGCAGGGCTGGTAGCGATTACTCCTGCCTCAGGATTTGTGAGCGCCACAAGCGCAATCATCATCGGGGCGGTGGTTCCTTTCATCTCCTACGGTGCGATTCAGCTCAAAAACAAGCTACAAAAGTACGACGATACTCTGGATGTCTTTGCCGTTCACGGGCTCGGCGGCACCTGGGGAGCAATTGCTACGGGTATCTTCGCGGATGAAAAAGTCAATAGTGTTGTCACTGCTTCCATCAAGCCGGAAGACGGTGGACGCGGCCACCTAATGCTGGCGCAGCTCAGCAGCATTGGGTTGGCAATCCTCTTTGGCGTGGTTGGAACACTTGTCATTACCCTGTTCCTTAAGGTTGTCTTCAAGGGAATTGCGGTGAGTGGTAATGAGGAAGAGGCGGGCCTCGACCTCACACAGCACGGGGAAACTGGCTATGTCCATGCCAATGGCGGTGCCGAATCCGCAGCGACTCACTAGAGCTCACTAAACCCTAAAGTTCATCTAGGAAACCGACCTTGGCTCTGCTGGGGTCGGTTTTCTTTTGAAGCGTTGCAAGACGGGTACAATTGCCTCATGAAGACAGGACTGGATGTACTGGCAGCAGACGGCTTTACAAAGCTCAAGGGCAAGCAAGTCGGGTTGGTGACGCACCCCGCGGCGGCGCTTGCGGACGGGACACCTGCCATCGAGGCCCTCCGCGCCGGGGGGGTGAGAGTCGCAGCCCTCTTTGGCCCGGAACATGGCGTGCGCGGCGATGTCCCGGCGGGTAAGTGGGTCGCGTCCAGTAAAGACCGTAAAACGGGCCTGCCGGTCTACTCGCTCTACGGCCAGACCAAAGTCCCGACGGCGGCGATGCTCCAGGGGCTGGACGTGCTCGTCTTTGCGCTTCAGGATATCGGCTGCCGTAGCTACACCTATCTCTCCACTCTAGGCTGTGTGCTGGAAGGTGCGGCGCGGGTAAACCTGCCCGTGCTCGTGCTAGACCGGCCCAACCCGCTAGGGCTGACGCGAGTTGAAGGGGGGCCGGTTCAGCCAGGTTTCACGTCGTTTGTGAGTAAGTATCCCGTCGCGTACCGACACGGCATGACCCTAGGTGAGCTGGCTAAAATGCTCATCGGCAAGGGCTGGCTCACGGGGGGGCTCAAGCCAAAGCTCGAGGTAGTGGCTTGCGAGGGGCTTAAGCGCACCGATCCAGGCTGGGATACACGCCGCTGGATTCCCACCTCCCCCAATATCCCGACCCTGCGCGCAGCCCAGCTCTACGCCGCCACGGGCATTATCGGGGAGCTAGACTGCATCGCCATTGGTGTGGGTACCGACGATCCCTTTGGCTATTTTGGAAGCCCGACTCTGGACAGTGCAAAGCTGCTGGCGGCGCTTCAGCGGGTGCCTGTCGCCGGATTTACCTACGAGGCAGCGAGCTTCACGCCCTCGCGTGGCCTGTTCTCCGGCCAAGCATGCCAGGGAGTGCGCGTAAAAGCCCCCCAGGGCCCTGAGGCGCAGTGGATACGCCCTAACTTCTCGCTCCTCGCTGCCTTGCGCTCGGCGGGCGTGACGAAGCCTTTCTCCCCAGGTGAGCCTTCTCAGATGTTTGACTACTCGTGCGGCAGCAGTGCCGTGCGGCGCAGCTTCGAGCGGGGTGCCGGTGCCGAGGTGCTCTGGACAACATTCCAGAGCGGTGCGGCACAGTTTGCGAGGGAAAGAGCGCCGTTTTTGTTGTATTCATAATACCAAGTTATAGTTGCTCCAGATACCAAGGAATCGTGAGCTGTAGCCCCTCGGCTAGTGCACGCGGGGCGTAGCGAGGCAAGAGCGTTTTTAGACGCTGGTGGTCAGAGAACTGTGAGCCGGGCTCAAAGACACCGACAGGGCCGGACAGAACCTCAGGCGCGGGCCCCGTAATGCCAAACGCGCTGGCCAGAACGGCCTGCACCGTGCGAATCACCTCACCCGCTGCATGCCGGTGTGGCGAGCCAATATTAAAGGCCACTCGCGCGAGCTTGCCCTCGTCACGGCGCAGGGGACCGTTCCCACGCGCCAGAGCATCCTCGGCAAGCGCGATCAGCGCCGCAAGGGCATCGTCCAGAAAGACATACTCACGCAGTGCCTCGCCCGCTCGGCCCGCCGTGAGCCGAGGGGCTTCTCCTTGCACGGTGCGCCGGATCGTTCCCGGCACGATCCGACTCCACTGGCTATCCCCCGGCCCGTAGATATTCGCGAGCCGTGCCACACGAACCGCCGGAGTGTCGTAGAGCCCAGCGTAGAGCCGCGCCACCTGATCCTGCTGTGCCTTTGAGAGCTCGTAGACACCCCCATTGAGAAACGCCGTGGTATCGGTATCGTCGTAGGGCGGCACCGCGAGCGCTCCGTACTGCTTATCCGACGAGGCCACGACCACCGCCGACACCCCCACCTGGCGGCTGGCCTCCAGCACGTTCCACGTCCCCGCGACATTGGTCTCCAGCATCACCCGCGCCCCCTCGGGACCACTTGCCGCCTGAAGAACGGAGAGCGCCGCGAGGTGGTAGATCACATCGGGCTTCTCGCGTTCTAAAAGTGCCCGTGTCGCCGCGAAATCCGTCACATCAAGCACTTCAAATGGCACCGTTACCGTGGCGGGCTCGCGTCGCCCCACACCCAGAACACAGTCCCCGTCTGCCAAGAGCGTGCGTGCAAGACCGCCTGCAATAAACCCGGAGATGCCTGTAATTAAAATGTTCATAGACAAAAAAACAGCCCGCTTACGCGGGCTGCTCTCATTCTTTGGGTTTAGAGTCCCCGGTAGGTCAGACCTATTGAATCTACTCGCTGTGCCTGTCCTGTAGAGAACCGGTACATGTAGGCATCGTCCGTGTAGTCCATATAGTTCTCCGTCGGGTCGTTTCCAGGAAACTGAACTCCCGTACAAGAATTACGGATGGCTGTCGGTACTCCATAAAAAGGTCCCGACTCCGCAGGTGTATCACTCACATTGTCGTTAGCAGTGGTACAGCCGCCCTGGAAGGTGTGCCAAAGCCCCAGCCAGTGACCGATTTCATGGGTCGCGGTATCACCCAGGTTATACGGAGCCGCTGTGCCACCGGGGAAGGTATCCTTCAGGAGCATGATTCCATCTACCTTGGGATACGCCGCATGATCCCAGGGGAACCGTGCGATACCAAGAAGCCCGCCGCCGAGGTTGAGTGAGTAGATATTAAGTGTCTCTTCGCCCCCTACTCTGAGCGCAGTCTTCATTGCATTTTCTTCCGTGCTGGGCGCCGGATAACCCGGGGTCAGGCCGTACCATGCACTATTGTTGGTACGGGTAACTCCCTTGAGCACAAACTGATAAATTGTCTGAGCGGGTTTGATCGGAGCCGTTCCGTTAGTAAGTTTCTCGGTGCCTCCGAAGGACTTGTTTAAGAAAGCAATCTGATTGTTGATTTGTGTATTTGTCACGTCCCCAACACCACTATCATCCCGGATGATATGAACATAGACAGAGATATTGATAACTCCTGTACGCCCTTTCCCTCCCATTATCCGTATCTCACCGCTGGTCGCGTTCAAGCGTGCCTGGATCGCCGCCATCTCTTTTGCGCTTGGGTTCTCGGTTCCACAGCGGTTGCCCGATGCGATAAACGATGCCTGGCTCGGATATGCGATCCCACCAATCACAAAAGGCTTCTGGACGCGCGGGGCACCCTTGGCGACGGTCACGGCTCCGAGCACTACCCCGGCAATTCCTAGCCCAAGCAGGCCAAAAGCAGTGTTTTTATTCATTCTGTTTTTCATTTTTTACTCCTACTAAAGATCCAATAGTCTCTTAGAGAACCACGACATCCACTTCATTAGTGAAGCGCTTTGTCGCACCCGTTGTCGTTGTGTAGCTGCCACTCACACGCAGCTTCAGATTAGGCAAGAGTTTCTGCCGTCCGAAGAGCAGTATCGCCGTCTGTGAGCCATTCGCGTCAATCGTGGGCACACTGAGTGGCAGGCGAGTGAGTGTGTAAGAAGCGCTGAGAACCGCGGTCTCGATCTTCACATTGCTTGCCGGAGTTCCGCCCTCGTTGAGCACGGTGATCTCACAGCGCCACGGAGACTGAGTACGGCTTAGAACCGTCGCCGCCGAGACCCGAACTTCCACCTCATTAACCGGTAGAGTCTTGAAAGTACCCACTTTCAACTGGTAGACCGCTCCCGAGTCGGCGTAGGAAGTCACCAAGTAGAGATACTGTGTTGCGGGTGTGAGACCACTAAAGAGAACATCCGCTAACGTATCGGGGAAATCCGTCTGCCAGCTATAGTACTCGGAGCCGTCCTCCGTGAAGACTTCAACCGTCGAGTTCGCAGGGAAGTTCGTCAGCCAGTTGAAGCGTACTGTGGTCTGCTTCAGCTCCGAAAGTTGAAATCCCTGCATGAAGTTCACGAGAGAGTCGGCAGCGCGGTCCGTCCTCAAAATACCCGCGCCACTCTGGATATCCACACCGGCGGCGTGGATGTCTTGAGCGGTTCCCAGGAGTGTCTGCCGCAGCTCGGCGCGGGAGAGGATTGGGCCGAAGACAAAGCTATAGCTATCCGCCGTTATGGTCTCCCGAATCAGGGATGAGACCTGCGCCGCGATTGCTGCGGCGTGTGCCGCCGCTGCCGACGTGCCACGGAAGGGCTGAAAGCCCTGCACGGAGGTGAAGACATTCTCCGCCGCAACCGCATCCACTCTCAGGGCGTAGGTCAGGTAGGAGGAGTTGGCATAGAGCGGCTCAACCCCAGGGAAAATCGTGGAGCCATCCGGATTCAGGAAGACATCACGGTTACCGGTCATGCTGCTACTATTGGCCGTCAGCGCCGAACCAAAAGCGCCGAAGTTAAAGGGAAAGGCCGCCAGCGCACTGGTCGAACCAATCATGTACGCCTCATCCCCCACGGTTCCATAGGGTGCCAAACTCGCCAGCTCTACTTGTTGCTGAAGAATTCCCTGACCACCTTCTAGACGCAGATGCAGCGCACGTGTCGTAGCAGTGCTTGCTTTAATAATGCGCAAAGTCTCCCCAGAATTAACACCAAGCTCCTCAATCGGGTCTTGGATGCCATCCTGGAAACCCGTACTGGCCGCCACAATCGTGTTACCATTTGTTGTAATCAGATCGTAGTCATTAGCAGAGGCTCCCGCAGGATCACTCCAGAACAGGCGCGCATAGCCATTACCAAAAGCTCGGTTGGTCGTCGTGGCATTGGGGAAACGATGAACCTGCCCCGTAAAGGTAAGCATCCCGTCCGCAGAGGAGTAAGTAATATTTCCCCCATTGACAAAGTCCCCTTTCCAGACACTTGCAACCGTCTGAGTCTCGGGAATGGCGGCAAACACCTCGCTGCCGGCCGCGAGCGCATCGGTCATGGCTCGCTCGATCGGAGAGATCTGGAAGACACTCGATGCCCCGTAGACGATATCCGTTACCAGATACTTCACGCCCCAGTTCTGGACCATCTCGTCTATGACCGACGCCATCTGATCCTGGCTGATAATCCCGCTCCCGAAGTACAGGTCGGCATCTGGGGCGAGGTCATGAATGACTTCCATCATCGCCGTTCCCTCACCGGAGAACCCGCGCTGATTAAAGACCACGTTGACGGGATTCGGGAGATCAAAGGTCGCCTGCGACTGCTCCATAAAATCGTTGCTGTCGCTGAGCACCCCAACGGATATTCCTTGACCGCTGGCTCCGTACTGCTCACGCACAAAGGCGGAGCCGTGGGTGACATCGCCTTCCGTGATATAGGTTCCCTTGAGCGTCCGAGGAAGCTGTACGGGCTTGATGCTCCGGATATCGGTGCGCTGAGCGAGCTGCTCCAGCCAGCCCAAGCCCAGCCAGGCGTGCATATCGCCCGTCTTGGCATAGACCCCGGTGACCGTGCCACCCGCGCCCTTTACGGCGCTCAGTAAATTAGACGTAATAGTGCCACGGATATGGACATGGACGCGGCCTGCCATGTCGCGTGGGAGTGCAGCGCGCAGGGTAGGAATGCCTGGAACTGCGGGCAGCCCCTTCTCGATGCGCCCCACATAAATGAGTTCGGAGCCCAGCTTTCGCTGCGCCGGAGTGCGGCTCATCTTGTCTCGCCCCAGTGCGGCAAGCTGCTGCTTAAGCGGTTCAGAGAGCTGTTCTTCAGGAGCGCTCGTGCCTGGTTTCGGGAGCTGGACGCTCTGTCCCCAAGCCTGCGGAATGCTTCCCAAAGCAACTAAAGTGAGAGCCAGCATCTTTGGAATGCTGAAACAGTTATTCAATCCTCTTCTCATCATCTACAAATTCCTCCAGTAACCTCGCTATTGTACCAAAAAAGGCCGTGTCAAGAGACACGACCTTTTTTATTTTCGAAGACTCACTCTGCTTTTTACGGCAAGCGGGTCCTCACCGAGAAGTTAGCACTTCCTTGCACTGGCCCCGAGCCATCTGGGTTTTGGGTAATAAACAGCGTGTTCAGAGTGAACGGAGCCGCTGTCCCCGCAAGCCCGGCGCTTCCTGGGTACCGTAATGTCACCGATTTAGATGTCCCCGGCGCAATGGATTTAAGTACAACGGGTGTGGTTGGTAGACCTGTCGCCGATGTGGAGTTGATCTTACTATCCATGATACGCACGTTCTCTGCCAGACCGGTCGGATTACCCAACGCATCTAGTAGCTCGTTTTTCACCGTAACCACCGCGATCAGCTCGTTGCCTGTCCGGCTCAGAGTGAAGGAAAGCTTCAGGTTCGGCAGAGTGGTCTGAGCTAGGATGTTATCGGTCGAGATGCGATAGATTCCTCGGCCATAGGTCGCCACGGTCAGGAACTTGGTCGCCCGAACATGCGCAATGTCAACACAGGGCACACTCGGCAGCTTGAGCGGGATGGTGGCGTCCTGCCAGGTAGATCCCTGGTTGGTCGTCACAAAGACCCCGATATCTGTCGCGATATACCAGGTGTTCACCGGATCATCGGAGTCACGAACAATCTTATTGACCGGCACATCCGGTAGGCGGGTGTAGAAGTTCGGATCGGCGGGATTGGTTACCACACCGTTCTGATCCGTAAAAATGATCTGTGATCCTCGGGTGTTCTGGCAGCGGTAGACATGCCCACCACCGGCCCCAGAAACCGTCACCAGGATATCCTCCGTACGCGATCCCAGGCCAGCCGCCGGATTTCCCTCGTTTACTGAGATCGAAGTCACCGGACGATCTGGCAGGCTGTTGGCATTGCCGTCCTGATCCAGGCGAGTCCAAGTGGCGATAATCGGCAACGGAACCTGTGCGTTATCCGTCTGACGTGCATTGTCTGTCATCCAGACCTCACCCGTCGAGGACCCCACATAGATCCGCTGTCCAGCTCCGGCGGGGCTTGAGGTCACTGCGATCGCGGTGATCACGCCGCCCACCGCATTGTCCCCAACCCGTCGCCACCAGCCCTTGACACCCGGCGGCAGGGTCGCCGGATCGGTCGAAGGCTCCGCCGCGGTTGGTGGGTCGAAGCGCCACAGTCGGTTGGTTCCCGTGTAGAGCGTCGTCGAGTTTGCCGAGACCGTGTCCATGACGAGCTTTGGAGCAAACGCCTTGGTCTCCGCCGCCCAGTTAGTCGCTGGGGTTCCTGTAGTGGTGTTATTGAACGGATACGGATACTCCGTCCCATTGGCTCCCGGACGAGACTGATCGGGCGAGATATCTGTCGCAGAAGTCCAGCCGTTGGTGGTGAAAAAGAGCCGCTGCCCCCCGTCCCAGCCGGTTCCGCCACCCAGGTTGTTGTTGCTGCCCGCCATCATCCAGGCGTACTCAACACCACCATTACCCGAGGTCGCGATATTACTGATATAGGGACCAACCGAAAACGGTGCAAACGGGTTTGCATAGTTCGGTACGGTGATGGAGACACCGCGCCAAGTCCCATTAAAGTTGCGAACCAGACCCAGGCCATTGGTTCCGATAATCGCCTGGTCTTTGTTACTCGGATGGAATGCCACTCCGTTGATCTGAGTCACGATCAGGTTACCGTCGCCGGTGGTGCTCGCCGGTCCCGCGTTGAGATTTGTCGTGTAGAGCCAAGAGAAGGTCAGGGCAGGATTGTCCTGATTAAAGGACGAGGCATAGACCCCACCATCGTTTGCGATAAGCGTGTTCTCGGGAGAGAAAGGATCATACTGAATATCACGCTGCCACGGTGCGATCTGTGCAGCATTGGTAAACGCCCCCGCAATATCACGCCAGAGGTTCGCCTGACCCAAGAGTGTAATAGTGATCGCGCGGGCTCCGCCCAGAGAGACCGAGAGACTTCGGTTCCCCCCGTAGACACCATCAATCGCGAGCGTACTGATGACACTGGTCACAGGATCTCTTCGCAGAACATTGAGAGGCACCGCGGTGAAAGCACCAGAGTACTCCGAGCGGCTCCAGTTAGTAAAATTTCCGTTCTGGATGCTGTAGTTATCCGTGATCTCTTCCCAGAGGTACTCTAACGGGCCTGTCCCACCCACATCAAGGCGGTCCTTCGGCTGCCCACGGTAGATACGGCCATCGTCGTTCTGGGCGCTGGAGTCCTTGACATAGATCACATACGGCGCATTGGAATCACCCGATCCCGGTACACCCGCAATCCCTGGCCCCGTTGCCGACGGAGACACATGAAGCTCGTAGGGACCACCCGGACCACCATTTTTGTTAAACACGAGAGGGGAATTGGAGATCTGACGCCAGGTCAGCCCCAAGTCATAGGAACGGTAGACACCCGCCGCTGCATCATTGCCCGTTCGCGTTGCGTAGTAGTAGCGTGGGAGCCCTGCGTTGGTTGCACCCTGGATTGTGCCGTACGCGTTGTACATTCGCACACTACTCCAGTCACCCGTCGGAAACGCCGAGCCATTGGCCATAACCGGTTTTTTCCAGCTTGCTCCCCCATCGGTAGAGCGCCAGAGGCTTCCCGGATTTATGCCACGTCCACAGGACGCAACCACGATCTTGGGATTGTAGGGGTTCACCACAATCGAGGAAACTGCGGTTCCTGCCATGGCGGGATTACCAGCCGTATCAAGACTGCCGATGCTAAAGAAGGTATTGCCCCCATTGACCGACTTCATGATCCCCGTGGAACCAGAGTTGGGCGATAAATTCTTGAACCAGAGCGAGCTCGTGACCTCACCCGGGCCGCTGGTTGCACCGTAGAAATCCCCTAACCCCACGTACAAAACGCGGCTATTGGTAGGATCCACCGTCACCGCCGATGTCTCCTGGTAGGGGAAGTTGTTACTCAGCGGTGTCCAAGCGACTCGTGCCGTGGGATCAATGGGCTTGTAGTCTAGGGTCTTCCAGACACCGCCACTTGCCGTCGCGATGTAGGCGATACCTTCCGTCTTGACATCGAAGGCCACGGCGTTGACTCGGCCCGTCACAAAGCTCGTATTGGGCCCCATGGCGGAGCGAATGCCTGGAACCACATTAATGGGACCAACAATCTCCCAGCGACGAGTGCTGTAGCCAAGGTTTCCCCCAGAGAGCAACCCGATCTCTCCCGGTTTCCCGGCAGGCTTCGCCTTCTTCCCACCAATACTGGCGGGTCGCATTTTCTCGCGGTGCTCCAGAGCGCGCTGAAGCGTCCCGTGATCAACCGTGGGCCGCCCCTGTTGTGCGTACCCCGAGTGGGATAAGCTAATCACACTCGCTAGTGATCCTGCCACCCCTGCCCAGATTCTCAATCTCACGTTCATTTCTCCCTCGGATTTTCCCATGTCGCGACGCCTGCTACGGCTGCAACGCATAGAGGTTGCCTTCAAAGCCACCGATGTAAAGCATATTGTTGCTAGCCACAGCGGGTGAGGAATCAAACCCTAACCCACCTGCACCTGAGCTAAACGTCCAAGCAACTCCCCCCGTTGCTGTATTGACACCGTAGACATTCCCGTCGTAGCAGCCAATGTAGAGCCGTGTCCCATCGTTGCTCAGCGCGGGCGATGAGGTGAATCCCTGTGCAAAATTGCTACTCGCCCAGACCTGAGTACCTGTGACTGTATTCACGGCGAAGATCTTGCTCTCGTCTAAGCCGGAGATGTTGTCAAAGGTGGCAAAGTACAGAGTCGCCCCATCCGGAGACACTGCCACGGTGGAGTAGATCTGCGCCTGAGCATCAAAGGGCTGTGCCCAGTCTGCCAGACCTGTCGCCGCATTCACGCCATACAGGAAGCCATCAAGCGTTCCAAAGAACACCCGACCGCCACTCACGACGGGCGATGAAGCCGTTACAGATTTATCACCAGTGCTGAATGTCCAAGTAACTGCACCAGTGGTGGTGTTCACCGCGTAGAGATTCGCTCCGACAAGGCTTCCGCTGGGCAGAGTCTCTCCCGAGCTAACGGCGTATAAAGTGGCCTCATCAGCACTCAGTGCCGGTGAGGTCTGAAGCTCGGTATTCGTGGAGGCAGAGGGAGTTATACTCCAAGACTGGTTCCCATTGAGTGAGTCCAGCTTGTAGAGCTTGCGATCTGTCCCGCCCGTTCCTACATACAAATAGCCATTTGAGTCTAATGCGGGAGTGCCGTAGACCGGCCCGCTGAGCTGTTTCACCCAGACGGGAATAAAGCCTGTGTTTGTCGCGTTGTTTTTAATGGCGTAGACATTGCCAGTGCCGCTTGTTCCGTAGCTGCCAAAATAGATCGTCCCATCCTGGCTGATCACCGGTGAGGACTCAATCCGTCCGATCGTGTTGCTATTGTTGTAGACCCAACGAACCGTCCCATTCGGATTGAGCGCCGTCAGTGCTCCGCCTGCCCCTGTGCCCTCGTTATAGGAGCAGATGTAGATGCTACCGTCTGCGCCTAAAGTCGGTGAGGAGAACACCACATTGTTGCCCAGTGCGGTTTTCCAGGCCTGAGTTGCCGAAGCCCCCAGAAGCCCAGTTCCCGTCGCGCCCACGCCAAGGTTCTGCTTGGTTCCATGAAAGCGCGGCCAAGCACTCAGTGCAAGCCCGAGAGGAACGATATTGACCGTGGTGTTAACCGTGTACTGCGAGGGGTTGGCAGGATCAGAAACGGACGATTCCGTCTCCGTCACCCTGATTGTCACACTGGTCGCGGTACTGCCCGGATCGCCTGCGACATAGATCGAACCATTCCCAAAGTAAGTGGCACCCGCCGATGAGTTATCTGGATTACGGAAATTGCCGATTCCCGAGGAGAGAATCTCCCACTTCCATTTGGAGGCAGTGGTCAGAACAATCGCGCCGGTTGCGTCTTTGGCGGTGGCCACAAACGCACGGGTACGGTCTTTCCCCAGATTCTGCCCACTCGTGCTACCATCAGTAATCCCGATCTCAACCGAGCGGATGGTTGTCCCTAGCGTGAAGGCAACTCCGCTATTGACAGGATTGTCCGTGTCGAGCGGCACTACCGTGCCACCCATTGACTGCACCACTCCCGTACCAGTTGCGGTGGGGAAGGCACTCGCCGTGATGGTGTAGTTCTCCGGCGTACCAGGAACCCCGACCTCAAGGTTGGTTGCCGAAGTGGTCGCGACAGTGATCGGTGAGGAGCCACTGATGTCCGCAGGCCGCACCAGAGTTTTGGGGAAACCGGGGGCATTGCGCCCCAGGCTATCCTTAATATTCACCACGATGCTATTGGAGGCATCTGGAATCAGACGGGTACGTGGAGGCCACTGCACCGTGATTCCGATCTCACCAATCTTACGGCTGGCAAGGGCACTGGTGCCGCCCCCGAAGGGCCGCCCCAAGCCACCGCCACAGCCCGTCAGCGGAACCACAAGGCTCAGCGCAATCGCCGACGCGCAGAGCGCACGTGGCACGGTTCTCAGAAAAACGAATCGTGTCATTGGCTTAGTCAATCCTAACCCCTAGCGAACCAGCAACCACCTGAACATTGATGGCCTTGTTCGCATTTGTATCGTAGTTACTGGTGGCAATCACCTTGAGCAGCCCACTGTTCGCCGCAGGGGG
>JANNDD010000577.1:0-1929 GCA_031387365.1 Armatimonas sp.
CGAACGGGTGTGAACAAAGCGGAAGCTCGTTTTCTCAGGAATCGTCGGTATCAGGCTAGAAACGACCTCAGTGAACTTGATCTTGAGTTTGTCTTGATCGAGCAACATGCTAAGGCGTTCGGGGCGATGCCCCGACGTGACATAGATGGAAATAACTCCCTTTTCCTTCCCTGGCTGCAGATCATAGACCCGGTAGATTTTACCCTCTAGAGTCTCGTCGCGCACTTTGATATCGCCATCGCCCTGCTTCACTGCCTTTTCAAGCTCCACAGCCAGCTCGGGAGTTGGCTCTGCCGCATCGAGGAACTTAAGCTGGGAAGGCTCTAGCTTTTCCAGAGCGGTCTTGGCAAGACCGGTCAGCAAACCACGAACGAGGAACTCATTTTCTTCCGTGACCTTCTGGAGTGCGTAGGTACCCGCACCAAGGTCTTGCACCCAGGTTGTTTTACCATCGTGGGTTACTTTGTAGCGCTTGGGTTTTCCTCCCAGGGGGGGCAAAACGCTCAGCTCACTTATATAGGCTCCCGAAGCCTTGTGAGTCAGGTGGATCTGACCTTTAAGCACCACCGCAAGCCCCTCGCCCTTGATGTCCATAGTGACTAGCGAAGTGAGCTGTCCCTGTCGCAGGGATTTGAGTGCTTTCGTGAAGAGAAAGTAGTCGCGGCCTGTCGCGGGCACCGACTCCTGGGGTGCCCCTAGAGGCGCTGTCTGGGGTTCTTGCGGCACTTGCGGCGTGCCATTCAGGAGAGACAAAACGGTGAAAAAGATGAGGGGTTGCATGGTCTATTATACCGCTCGCACCGTACAATATTGCCATGCACAACCTGCTTGCCTTCTCCACTCTGGGATGCCCCGCCTGGAATATGGACACCATACTGTCTTCTGCCGTCGCCTTTGGCTACAATAGCATCGAGCTGCGTGGCTATCTTGATGAGATGGATCTCCCCCTTGCAACTCCGTTTCTGCCCGAGAACCGTGCCGAAACCAAACAGCGCTTCGCCGACTCGGGCATTGCCGTGTGCTGCGTTTCGTCGTCGGGGGTGGTGGCGCAGGGCAATCTGGATCATGTGAAGAGCCACTGTGCGCTGGCGCATGACTTGGGCAGTCCGCTGGTGCGGATTTTCGGTGGCAAGCCCGAGAGCCGCGAGCTAGCCCTAGAGAACCTTCGAGCCTTTGGCGATGCCGCCGACGACGCGGGCGTGGCTATTGTCCTGGAAACTCACGATGACTTCTCTACGGGGGCAACGGTTGAGGCACTTCTGGCGGAGGCGGCGCACCCCGCCGTCTTCTCGCTCTGGGATCTGCACCATCCCTTTCGCCAGGGGGAGGCAATCGAGGAAACCCACCGCCTGCTCGCCCCCACACTGCGGCATATTCACATTAAAGATGGCCTCGTGGGTCAGGGCTACACACTCCTAGGGGAGGGCGATGTCCCGGTATTTCCAATGCTGGAGCTCGCGCTGGCAGGCGGCTACACGGGCGTCATCTCGCTGGAGTGGGAAAAGCGCTGGCACCCGGAGATCGCCGATCCTGAGGTGGCATTCCCTCAGTACGCCCGTGTCGTCCGCGAGTGGCTGGCCCGCCGATGATCCGCCCCGTTCTCCAAGACGATGCCTTTCTCGCCGACGTGGATCATGCAACGGCAACGCAGCCCGAGGCGCTTCACGTCTGGTGGCTCGGTCAGAGTGGGTACTTAGTGGCGCACAATAGCACACATCTCGTGCTCGATCCCTACCTCTCGGAGTCTCTCAGTGAGAAGTACGCCGCCACGGACAAGCCGCACACCCGGATGACGGAGCGTGTGGTTGCCCCAGAGCGCCTTGTGGGTATTTCGCTGGTCACCAGCAGCCACAACCACACGGATCACTTAGATGCCCAGACACTCCTGCCGCTCTTTGCCAGCAACCCGATGGCGCAGCTGATTGTCCC
>JANNDD010000637.1:0-1228 GCA_031387365.1 Armatimonas sp.
TTCGACATGCGGTGGGTAGCGCAGGACATGGAACTTCTCAAAGTATGTATCAGAGTGACGACCACTCGTGAGCACAAAGTGCCCCTTGAGCAGCGCACCACTCTCCGTGAAAATCTCAAGAACATCGGCATCGGTCATGCCTCGGAGTATACCCGCGGGGCGGTATACTTTTCGGTATGATCAAGGATGTCTTTGAACCCCTGGAGCCCTCGCTGGTGAAGCTCACTGGCTGGCTGGGCAAGCGCGTTGCTGTTAACGAAGCCACTCGGCTCCTCAACGTAGATCTGGTGCCGCTCCTGGCGGGTTATAAACAGCGCCCTGGGAGCCACCCTTGGATTGGGGAGCATATCGGTAAGTGGCTGCATGCCTCCACACTGGCGTGGCAGAACACGGGCGATACAAAGCTAAAAATAAAGATTGCTGATGCCGTTAAGGAGCTGATTGCCTACCAGGAGCCCGATGGGTATCTAGGCACCTATGTCAAAGAGAAGCGCCTTGGGCTCTTTCCGGGCGCGGACTGGGATGTCTGGAGCCATAAGTACTGCCTGCTGGGCCTCTTGACGTACTGGCACTACACCAAAGATGCCGCCGCGCTCGCCTGCTGCCAGCGCATAGGGGACTTGCTCTGTGCGACATTTGGGACAGGCCCCGGCCAGAAGAGTATTAACA
This sequence comes from Armatimonas sp., assembly GCA_031387365.1. Taxonomy (GTDB): domain Bacteria; phylum Armatimonadota; class Armatimonadia; order Armatimonadales; family Armatimonadaceae; genus Armatimonas. The sequence continues at coordinate 670 of JANNDD010000637.1, forward strand.
GCGCCGGAACCCATGTTGGAATGGCCGCGACCAGTGTTTTGGAGCCCATGGTTTTGCTCGCACGCGCCAGCAAGAGTGCCAAGTATCTGGACTTCTGCCGCTATATTGTGGAGGTGGCATGGGAGGAGCCGCGTGGCCCCAAAGTGCTCTCGACACTCACAAATCTTGGGAAAGTCAATAAGACAGCCAATGGGAAAGCCTACGAGATGCTCTCCAATCTCGTGGGGCTGTGCGAGCTCTACCGCGAGACCGGCGAGAAGCGCTATTTAGTGGGGCCGGAGCGTGCCTGGACAGATATTGTCGCCAACCAGCTCTATCTCACAGGCTCGATGAGCTACGGTGAGCACTTCCACGACGACCACTCTCTCCCTAATACCCCAAAGAGCAGTATCGGGGAGACGTGTGTGACGGTGACCTGGCTCCAGCTCAACTGGCAGCTCCTACGGCTCACGGGGCACGGAAAGTACGCCGAACAGATCGAGCGCTCGCAGTACAATCATCTCGCTGCCGCCCAGCGCCCCGACGGTGCCCAGTGGTGCTACTACACGGCTCTGGAGGG
>JANNDD010000698.1:0-2264 GCA_031387365.1 Armatimonas sp.
GGCGGATCGGACTCGAAGGCCGCTCTGGTTAAAGGGATTGTCTACGACTCGCTCCAGGCCGACTTACCTATCGAGGGAGCCACCGTCACTATTGGTGGTGTTTCCGCCGTGACCACGGATCGGGCACAGGCAAGTGCCACCAAGCAAGTTGGCTCCTTTAGTATCAACGGCGCTCCCCTCGGGGCAACCACCGTGACGGTCACCGTGACGGGAAAGCCCCCGCAGACAATCGCCTTCCAGCCCTCCATCGCCTCAGGGACAAACCCAGATCTCGCGCTCTATCTCAATATTGGCCAGGTGCGTGGACGAGTTTTGGACGAGGCGGGCCTGCCCGTCAAGAGCGCCTTTGTGGTGGTCAACACCAATCAGGGCAGCATCAGCGGCTTCAGCAACACCGATGGTAGCTTCCTAATTGATCTTGTTCCTGAGGGCACTTCCGAGATCTCCGCAGGTGCGGGAAGCAAGATCGTCACGAAAAACTTGACAATCGGCTTTGGGATCAACGAGGTCGGAGATCTGCAGCTCCAGCCCGACCCGAACCCGAATCCACCTGCACCGCTCAAGACCATCTCAGGGAAACTCACATCGGCCTTGGATAGTAGCCCCATCGCCGGTGCACCCGTCTTTTTACTGCGCGAGGGCATCCAGCTTGAGACCCTCAACACCGATGCCACAGGCGACTACTACTTTATCGTCCCCGCAGGCAGCTATAGCCTTCAAGTTCTCCCCAGCGGCTACATCCCCGAGACCAAGCCCGCCACTCTGGTAAACCCAAACAACCCACTGACCGTCAACTTCAGCCTCACACCGCGCTAAGCCACAGGTCCAGCGCGGTGAAGAGCAGGAGCCCGCTGGAGACGGCAATATTCACATTGAAAAACGCGATATTCAGGCGCTTCAGATCGGTCGGGGAGATCAAGACATGCTCGGCGGTGATCAGTGCGGCGGCCAGAGCCACCCCCGTAAAGTACCAGCCGTGCAGTTCGGCAAGCCTACCCAGAACAACCAGCAAGAGGATCATAAACACGTGGCTCACCCGCCCGATTGCGAGTGCCTTCTGCGCCCCAAAGCGCACGGGGAGTGAGTGTAGCCCAGCATTCTTATCGAACTCGGCATCTTGAAGCGCGTAGATTGTGTCGAAGCCCACGAGCCAGCAGACCACAGCGGCTCCGAGCGCGAGGGGAACGAGTGTCAGATCGCCGCGCACTGCCACCCACGCACCCACGGGGGCAATCGCCAGCGCCAGCCCCAGAAAGGCATGGCACCAGTGGGTAAAACGCTTAGTGTAGGAGTAGAGAAAGACCACTCCCAGCGCCACCGGTGAGAGCAGGAGCGCCAGGGTATTAAGCCGCCACGCCGCGAGAACCAGCAAGAGGGAAGCCAGCGCCGTAAAGCCTCGCACAAAGCCCACCGAGATGAGCCCCGCGGGAATGGCGCGGCTCGCCGTGCGCGGGTTTTTGGCGTCGTAGTCCCGGTCCACCAGCCGATTGAACGCCATCGCCGCCGAGCGCGCCCCCACCATCGCCACTAGAATCCAGAAGAGTATCCATCCGTCAGGGATACCACGCGCCGCCAGAAGCGCCCCCATTGCGGCAAAAGGCAGCGCGAAAAGTGTGTGCTCGATCTTGATCATCTCCAAGACAATGCGCAGCTTTTTCATAGCCTTATTTTATCACCGACCAAAAAAGTCGGGAACTAATACGAAATAGTTGTCGTATATCAATCGCGATGTTCATTGCGATTGTGAGTTTCCAGACGCCACCAATACTTCCCCTGGAGAGCTTTCTTTCCCAGGTCGAGCTGCGTTTTCCTAAACTCATTGGTGCGGAAGCGGAACGTCTCGCCGTCACCGCTAAGCGACAGACAAAGCAAGGCGCCTTCGACCCTCAGGTAACACTAGGCACCGAGTCGCTACGCTACAACAGCGCCTCAACACGCGGTAAAGCATCGGCAGGTGTGAGCAACGAGCTCGCGATCGAAGTGGCGACCCCACAGGGCCTAAAGCTGGCAGCGGGGCGGAGCTGGAATGCGGGTGGCGTGAAGTCGCCCGACTCGGCGACGGGCAGTGACGGCAGTTATTTTCTCTATGCCAAGCTTCCTCTGGCGCGTGGGGGGGGGATCAACGAAAAGCTTGTTGGGCTTGCTCAGGCGCGCCTCGCCGAGCCCGCCGCAACCCTCAACCTAGCGGGTCTGCGACAAAATACCCTCCTAGAGGCCTCGCTCGCTTACTTTGAGTGGTCTGGGGCTGTGCAGAAGCTACTGAT
>JANNDD010000701.1:0-15525 GCA_031387365.1 Armatimonas sp.
ACGAGGTCAATAACCGCCTCAAGATGGCTCGGTAGCGGTGGAAACCCTCCTTCCTGTCGTGCTCTTGCTGGTTTTGGGGGGCTTTGGGGCACTGGTTGTGCGCAGTGTCAAGCGGCGCAAGGCGTTTCTGTCAACCGTCACCACGGATAGCTCAGAGCTGCCGGATTTACGGACGGAGCTACGGCTCACCGGGACACTGCGGCGGCTCTGGCGCGATCCGCCTGAGGGCTTGCCGCTGGCGGAGCTGGGAGCCGGTAGCCATCGGTTTATTTTCTGCACTACAGATCAGGCCCTCCACGGCGAGCGCTACAAAGCCGCGATTGGCAAGCCCATTGAGGTGGCGCTCTACGGCCTCGCAACCCTGGCTCCGGGCGGGGCGGAGGCCATGCAGGAGCAGCTCCGCGATGCCGATAAAGTGCCCCCCGATACCGTCACTCTGGTGCACGAGGGGCAGCTTGAAAACGACTACGTGGTGATCGGGCGGCTGCTCAGTCAGCGTTCTGATACCTGGGGCGAGCTGCCCCTCGCGGTCTACCGCGCTCAGGTGCTGCGTACTTCTGACCTGACTCTGGTGCTGGAACTGGCGGTTCCCTCGCCGCAAGATGCCGCGCCACTTCCGGAAAACTCCCTGGCACACGGCTCCGTGCGCCTCTTTGGATACCTACCCTAAATGAACCCACTTTCCCAAACCCATCCGCTCTGTGCACTCGCCGCGACGCTGCTCGCGCGCACCGATGCCCCACTCTGCCCGAAAGCGCCCTGGCAGCCAGGGCTGCTCACAGAGATGAGCGCCGGTTCCCCCAATCTTAGGGCACTGCTGCATCTGCTCAACGACGACCTCGACGCGGCGCACAAGCTGGTTCAGGCGCATGAGGACGATAGCACGGCTAACTACATTCATCAGCTTGTCCATCGGCGTGAGGGCGACTGGGGCAACACGCGCTACTGGGTGGGAATGACCGGTGCACACCCCTTCTACGCGGAGCTTGGTAGTACGACGGCCCGTGAGCGCGTGGATAGTTGCCAGCGCGGTGAGCCTGGTGCGGCGGCGCTGGCCTGGGACGAAATGACCGGACTATTGGATTGGATCGTCCGCGAGGGGCGCTAGGCTCTCACGGTAGGCGTTGATCTGCGCTGCGAGCGAGACGTCTTTTTGCTGGAAGGCCATGGCATTAAGCCCGATGCCGCCGGGAACCCAAGCCAGCCAGAGGTATCGGCCCTTGCTCCCCAAGCGCTGGCGCATGCGCTTGTAGTTCCCCTCGATCTTGAGAACCGGACATCCGAGAAACGTACTATCCCGCACCGCGCGGATTTCATCCCAGGGAATCGGTCCCAGAGTGGGCGAGCCGATAATACTAAGGCCCTCTTCCGTCAGAAAGTACGCAGGCCGCGCCACTGCGGTTGTGGTCTCACTAAGGCGGCGCTGCTTTCCTTGCTGCTTGAACCACCACAGTAAACCGACCATAAAGAACATCTCGCCCAGCATCAGAAAGGCCGTTGGCGCTGAGCCACGGCTCCAAGCAAAGCAGGCGACTAGGCCCAGCAGACCGATAGTAAAAAAGAGAAACCAGAGGTAGCCGCGCCGAAAGCGCAGGTTACTCTGAGTGGGGGCGATGATAAGCGGCTCGTGCCTCTGTTGCTGCATGGCTGTATTATAGACCATAGGAGAACTCAGCCATGTCGCGGTTTTTTGACGATCCGATTGATAGCTACGTAGAGCAGGAGCGGAGCCTGCTGCGGATTCCCGGTCTCTCGATCGCCTTAGTGGGCAAGGGCAAAGTCCTGAAGACGGCGGGGTATGGTCTAGCGAACTTGGAGACAAAGACACCCGCCACGCCCGAAACGGTGTATCAGCTCGCATCGGTGACCAAGCAGGTGATTGCCACTTGTATTCTGCTTCTGGAGCAAGAGACCAAGCTGAGCCTGACCGATCCGATCAGCAAGCACCTGCCCAACACCCCTGCGAGTTGGGAGAAGATCACACTGCGGCACCTGCTCACCCACACATCGGGGCTGGTGACGGATGAGCCGCTGGAGCTAAGCCGCACCTACACGGAGAGTGATGCCATCGCCGCTGCCCGACCTCTGCCGCTACGTTTTGCGCCCGGTGAGAAGTGGAGCTACTGCAACTTTGGCTACGTGCTTCTGGGTGAGGTGATCCGCCAGATCACACGCCAGCGCTGGGATGAGTTTCTCACGGCCCGCTTTCTCTTGCCGCTGGGGATGAGCGCGACTCGTCGCCACAACCTGCGCACTGTTGTGACGAACCGCGCCGACGGCTACGCGTTTGAATCCGATACCCTGGTCAATGTGGCGTCCTGGAGCCGCGATTTTGCGAGCGGCGGCTTGCTGACCACGGTTCAAGACCTGGCAAAGTGGGACGTGATGCTCCGCAGCGACCCGCTCCTCAAGCCCGAGACCCGTGCTCGCCTTTTTGAACCCGTGATTCTGAACAGCGGCAAACCCCACCCGTACGGCTTGGGCTGGAACCTCTCCGGTGAGCCTGGCAAGCGCATCGCTGAGCACGGAGGGAGCCGCCCTGGCTTCGCCACTCACTTCTGGCGCGAGCTCGACGGCGACCGCGCGGTGATTGTCCTCGCCAACCTCGCCGGTGCCGATGTTAGCCGGATCGCACACGGCATCGCCGCGCGCACCGCCGCATTCTCCGAGAGGGTGTGAGGGCAAGCTTGTGCTTATTTTCCGGGTCACGGGCGTACTTCTGACTCGCAGCGGCCTGAAGCGGCAAGCTCCCTATCCTCTGCATCAAGAAACAAGTGATCCGATACTGATTTCATAAATCTATTCCTATGAAAAGCATCAAGTGGCCCACTTGATAAGAATCCAAGTCTCTCGAACAAGATGCAGCTCTATCGTGCCGCCCGTCGTTTTAACGCACCATGTCTCGCGTCTCAACTCGCCCTGCTGCGCTCCGACCCGCTGGCGATCCTGGCTACAGACATGCAGTACCTCCCAGCCGTTCACCCAGCAGGGAGCGCCCTGGGGGTTCGTCACCACCGGGACAGGCTTGTTTAAAAGACGACTCATTATATTTCGACAAAGGTTCTTGGCAGTGCCGCATGGCAGTTACAAAACCATGCGGCTGCCGATTGAGCTTCGCCTATCCCTATCTCCCCCATAAATAATAGAAGAATTATGCATATTACTATGCAACGGTTCCGTCTTTTTATCGCCCTTATGCCGACTACGTCACGGAGGGAAAGCGAACGGTGACGCGCGCGCCGCCTTCGGGGCGGTTCTCGTAAGCGACGCTGCCGCCGAGATCCCACCCGCCGAGGCTCTCGATAAGCTCCAGGCCCGTATTGGCCGAACGAAGCGGGTCGAAGCCGACCGGAAAGCCGGGGCCGTCGTCGCACACCTCCAACTTGATATTCGTCGCTTCACGCTTCAGACTGACTTCGATGTCTCCCACGCCGTGCTTGCGCGCGTTGGACACCAGCTCGTTGAACAGCAGAGAGAACGAGCTGACTTCCTTGAGCGGCAAGAAGATGGTTTCGTCGGCGTCGAGCGACATGCGACGGTTTCCCATCGCGGTAGACAGAAGCGGAAACATTTTTTCGAGGGCTAACTTGACGTTTACCCTATCAACATCCTCGTCTTCAACGCGGGTTTTCAGGGTGAGAATGTCGTGAAGGGACGCGAGGGAGCTAATGTGATTGCTCAGCCGCCCCCACTTTTCTTTTGCCATGCCGTCCTCGGCGCTCGACTGAAGCTCGATTATCGCGGAAAGCACTTGGAGATTGTTCTTGATGCGGTGATGGCTCTCAGCGACAGAGCGCTGGAGCCTGACGTTGAGATTCTCGATTAGCTGTTGCTGCTGCTTGCGCTTTGAGATATCGATGAGAAACGAAACTCCCTCGGAGGACGAATCCTCGAATCGGGTCCCTGCGATGAGGAGCGCCACCCGCGATCCGTCCTTACGAAAATATTCCTTTTCATAAGGAGCGGCGAAGCCTTGCTCGCGAATGGCGCGAATGCCTTCCTCGTTTCGAGCCGTCCATTCCGGAGGAGTTAGCTTTCGGAAATCTATAAGCCCCGAGGTTACGTCCTCGCGCGTGTACCCCGTCATCTGAAAGAACTCTCTGTTGGCATCAAGGATGAGGCTGGATTCCAGATTCCAATGAATCATTCCGACCACGTTCGTTTCGAACAGGCGATGGAGGCGATTCTCGCTTCTCTCCAGAGCCGTCTGCTTCGCCTTGCTCTCGGTAATGTCTCGGGAGACGGAGATCAGCGATTTGGCGCGCTCTCCGTCGCTGGAGACGGGGGCGAGGATCACGTCCCACCATTTCGGCGTTCCCTTCGCCGTCGTCGCAAACACCTGGAAGCGCACCGTCTCGCCGTTCGCCGCTTTCTCCACGGCGTCGTGCATCAGGGACTCGCCTGCGGATGGCCAGAGAGCTATCCAGGGTTGGTCGCGCACCGCCGCGAAGTCGTCTATCTCCATCAGGGCGCAGCCGTTCGCGTTCATAAACTGGAGCCGCCCCTCACCGTCGAGAACTTTCACGCAGTCCGGACTGCTCTCCAAAACGGTGCGGTTGAACGCCTCGCTCTGGCGCAGTTTGTCGGCGATTTGCTGGCGTGTCATCTCCGTGCCTATCGTCTGTGCCAGCAGGCGTAGAAACTCATGATCGCCGCGCGTGAACGCCGTATCGCGCGGCTTCGGACTCGTAAAACAAAGCGTTCCGAAAACGCGCCCGTCCACATTGATCGGCACGCCGAAATAAACTTCCGTGCCGAAAACGCTGTGCGCCCGATGCCCGCGCCATTCGCCGCCGCCGACGTTTTCGATTGCCAACAGATCGTTGCGCTTTAAAACTTCGTCGCACAGAGCATCTTTGACCGGACAGGCAAATCCGACCGGAATTGAATTACCGGGCGAAATCCCCAGCGCGACTTTGTAAATATCGCCCGTAACTTCGCCGACAAGACCATTCTCCAAATCGAACTGCTCACAGCCGAGCCGCAGCAAAGACTGCAAACGCGCCGCGTTGCCGAGCGTCGAATTCGACGTAATTTCGTGTAGCAGGTTGAGGCGTTCTTCGCTGACGCGAATCTTTTCTTCCGCCAACTTGCGCTCGGTGATATCGACGATTGAGCCGACGACACGCGTCAGGTTCCCATCTCGATCCCAAAACCGCATGAACTCGTCGAACACTGATCTCCATTCGCCGTCTTTGCGACGCAGGCGGTACTCGACGCGAGAGGGGCCGTCCGACGACGGTTTTTCGACCGTCGCCTTTCGCACGTGCGGCACATCGTCGGGGTGAATCAACGCCTCCCAAGCCTCGCCGCCGTAAGGGAACTCGTCAGCTTCGTAGCCCAGCACTTTTGTGAAGCCCTCGCTTCGCGTCTCCCGACCAGTCGTGACGTCCCACTCATAGACGAAGCTAAGGGAGGCGTTCTCCGCGATGCGGAACCGCTCGTCGCTCGCCCTAAGGCGCTTCTCGGCCAGATTACGTTCCGTGACGTCGAGATTGGTTCCCACCACCCATTCCGTCTGCCCGGCGGCATTTTTGCGGATCGTCTCCACCGCCTGGATGTGGCGGCACTCGCCGTCACTGCGCCGCCGGATGCGAAATTCCCGGCTGCTCTGCCCGGCACGGCGGACGGTGTCCTGGAGGATGGCCTCATTCGCCGTCAAATCCTCGGGCAGCACCGCGCCGCGCCAGTCTTCGTAATGCACGAACCCATCCGGCGTGGGCTCGATACCGTAGATGCGGAACATCAACGCATCCCAGCGGATCGCGTTCGTAACGACGTTCCATTCCCAGATGCCGACGCGGGTGGCCTCGGCGGCGAGGCGCATGCGCTCCTGACTCGCCCGCAGCGCTTCCGTGGCCTGCGCTCGCTCGGTCACTTCATGGAAATAGCAGACCACACCGTGCTGGCCTTCCGGCAGAGTCACTCGCTGGGTCTCCCATTCGTAGGTCTGCTCGATGCCGAGGTCGTGGCGCTTCTCGGTGAACGGCGGCGAAATGTAGCGTTCACCGGTCTCCAGAGTGTTTCGGAACACGCGTAAGATCGGGCCGCCCACTTCCGGCCCCCAAAGGATTTCGACCACTTCCTGGAAATCGCGACCGATGAGCGGATGCACGGTGGCAAAGGCCGGCATCGCCTGGGCATTGATTTGATGCACGCGGAACTGCGCATCAATCACATACGTCCCCATCGGCGCCTGCGCGATGAGGGTGGAAAACACCGCGGCATTTTCCCGCAGCGCCTCCTCTGCTTGCTTGAGTGCGGTGATGTCACTGGCGGCGCCGAACCACGTGGTCACTTCTTCGTTCTCATCAAGAATTGGCACCGCGCGGGACAGCGTCCAACCGATGGAGCCGTCGGAACGCCGGACGCGATGCTCCAGCTCAAACAGAGTCTTCCCGGCGATTGCATCGCTGATCGCCTGCCGGACGCGGGGGTGCTCCTCGGGCGGGAGGTTCTGGTCCAGCCACGCCCAGTCAGCGAGCGGCTGGTCCGAACTGGCAACCAACTGGCGTCCGTCCAGCGGGAGCAGCGTGGACCAGTCGGCGGACATGCGGTAGGCGATCTCGGAACTGGCAACGGCCAGGGCGCGATAGTGCCGCTCCATTTCATGCAGCGCCTCCTCGGCGCGCTTGCGCTCGGTGATGTCCTGAATGATCGCTATCGTCCGCTCGGGACGGCCATCGTCGTCGCGCAGGATCGTGGCATTCACCTGAGCCCAGACGATCTCCCCGTCCTTGCGCACGTAGCGCTTTTCGTTTTCGTACGTTGGAATCTCGTCGCCGAGGAACCGCATGACGAGAGCGGCATCCGTATCGCGGTCTTCGGCGAAGGTGATATCCGTCGGCGTCATTGTCGCCAGCTCCTCGGCGGAGTAGCCTATCAGCTCGCAGAACTTCCGGTTTACGCGGAGGAACCGCCTCGTCTTAGCGCATATCTGCGCCTTGGCCACGGAGGACTGCTCGAAGACCGCACGGAACTCCGCCTCGCTCGCGCGAAGCTTCGCATTGCTGGCGCGCTGCTCGGTGATGTCGCGGATGGCGGCGATGATTCCCGTGATGGTGCCCGCCGCGTCGCGCATCAGGCTGACACTGGACTGCACGTGCAATTCGCGACCATCTTGGGTGACGTGGATGAGTTCCCAGACGGCTTCACCGCGTTCGCGGAGCATTGCGTTAGCCGCGGCTTCGTCCTCGGGTTTCAGCCAGCGGCGCTGGTAGAGTGCGGAGAGCTTGCGCCCGAGCACGTCTGCCGCCTTGACGCGATAGAGATGTTCGCCTGCGGAATTGAGGTAAAGGATGCGCTCGTCGTTGTCGATCATGCCCACGGCATCGGAAACCTGCGAGAGGATTTCGGCGTGCTCGCGCAATCGCTCCTCCGCTTGTTTGCGCCCGGTGATCTCCATCGCCGAGTCGTGGTCGCGGGGCTTCCTCCGGACGAAAATGCAGTCAATAAAAGCTTCGCCGTCGGTTGTGCGCCGGACGGCGTTCACGAGAACCGGCACGGTCTCTCCCTGCTTGTCGAGCAGGGAAAGGTAGATTTCCTCGGCCTCGCTGCGGAGTGCGATCAGGGGAAGAAAATCCGTCTGCCAGAAAGATCGCGCCTCGCTCGACAGAACCGCGTCCACGCCGCGTCCCTCCAGCTCTCCGGCCCCGTAGCCGAGCATGGCCAGAAGCGTCGCGTTCGTCCTCAAAATTGCCCCGTCACTGCCCTCGGCGAGGCGCAAAAAGCCGCAGGGTATAAGATCCAGGATATCTTCCATCACGAAATGCCTTTCGGATCATCGGAGATAGCCGCCGGGTCGGACGTGCCAGGCTCGCGTGCAAACACAAGCGACCCTCATCGCGCGGCTTTCCCGTAGTTTCCGCTCAATTTTACCCCAATGTAGAGCCTTTTTCCCGAATGGTTTGCCGCCCAATGGAATGGGGCGTCTGTAATGGCGCAAGCGCCGCAGGCTACCCAGATGCCTACTTTCAGTGGGCGCACAGAGGGAATCGGCGATTCGTGCAAAAGGCTCCCCAGATTGGGAATAGCTCATTAGGTGTTGTGCCACAAGCTCAGCGCGATGCGTAGTGCTTCGTCAGTGCCTCTTCGACGGTTTGGAGAGCTTGTTCAAGGGCGTCTCTGTCAGCGCTCTTGCCTCCGAAGCGTGCTGTTTGGTAAAGCGTGACAAACTGACGGGCGGCGGGCTGGGCGGCTTCGGGGAGGGCGGGAAGCTGCTCCGACCAGGGCTGGGACGGCGCGGGGGGCAGGTTGCTCTTGTGCAGAGCGGCCTCGAAGCGCTTGGCGAGTGTGGCCAGCTCGGGCGGTGGCGCGAGCGTTGTTATTGTGAGAGCGGCACGCGACGGGCGCTTGCGGTACTGCCAGAGTGCGCCCAGGCCGATTGCCCCAAATGGCAGCAGGAGTGTCAGGGCGAGCTGAGTGGGTTCGGTCTCCGCCAGCCAGCTCAGTAGCCCGAGCCAGCGGTCTTCCAGCCACTCCCAAGCACGGCGCCAGGGCTCCATCGGAGCCTTGTTCTGCTCCGGCCAGCCTGTCGAGGGAGTTGCCTCAACCGTTATCCAGCCCTTGCCCTCCACCCAGGCCTCACACCAGGCATGGGCATCGCGCTGCCGGACGAGCAGCGTGTCGGGTCCTTCCTGCTCGTGGGCAAAGTAGCCCGTGACATAGCGCGTCGGCACTCCCACACAGCGCAGTAGGAGCGCTGCCCCCGAGGCGAAAAACTCACAGTGCGCCCCTGCCTTTGGCTCGGAGAGCAGGAAACGGGCAATGAAATCCGAGCGCTTCCCCTCGACAAAGCGCAGCATGCTATTGCTGGCATTTTTAGGAAAGAGAAACCCCGCATCGAAAGTCAGGCTGTAGGGATAGTTCTCCAGCAAGTAGCGCGCGACGGCATCCACTTTCTGAGCGGGCGTGGAGGCGTCTTTTGTAATTTTCTTTGCCAGAGGAACCAGCAGCTTCGGGAGGTTTTCTGGGAGCTGGAGGTAGCGCTCTTTTTCCGCTTTGCTGCGGAGCCCGGGAAGCGCCATGAGCCCCTGCGCCCCTTCTGTGCTTTCCCGGTACGAGTAGGTATAGGGCTGCGCGACACGCACCCGGACGGGGCCGCTGGCATCCCGTGCCCACCCTGTCTGCTCCACAGCGCCCAGCTCCAGGCTGAAGGTCTCCAGGGGGAAAAAGACCACGGGGTTGCCACTTTGCAGGCGGGTGGCTGAGACGGAGTTAGAGAGCACGCCACGAGGGAGCGGCAGGTTGAGCTGGGGGGCTTCAATGGGGTCGTAGGTACGGATATTGAGGGGAGGCCCCCAGCGGTTCTCGCTGTAGGTATCGAAGGCAGCGCCACGCAGGTGGGAAGAGCGTAGTGTACCCTCTAGGCGGAGCACACGAGCGTTGGAGCCGCGCGCACCAAACGTGTTTCCCAGCGTGGGCTGCTGGGACATGCCGAGCTGCTCTAGGGGAGGGTGCTCGCTCATCAGGCGATTGCCCCACTCCATGATCTTTTCCCGGTTGTCACGAATCCCCTTGACACCCAGCCAGCCCACGCCCAGAGAGCCCACAAGCGCAGTACCCAACAGGATGAAAGTCAGGCGGTGTGCGGTGTGCCTGCCCCGAAGTGCCCGTAGGGAGATCCCAAGCAGCACCACCAGAGCAGGGATGAGCTGCCCCAGGCGCCCCTCGTCAAACGTACTACTGGCGGCGATGAGAAGCAGCGTGCCGCCGAGGAGAGCGAAAAGGCGAGGGCGTGTGGGATCCTTTGGCGTGGGGCGGTAGAACTGTAGCGTCATCAGGATTGCCGCTGCCTGGCCAAACAGGAAGATGGGGCGCGGGGGAATGATGGTCGAGGGGGAGCCGGGGCCATCCTGTGGCGTACTAAGGATCGCCAGAGCAAGCAAGATTCCTCCAAACAGAAGGCTCGGGAGCCAGGTCGTTGGAAGCCGCAGGTTCAGGACATACGAGGCCAGCACCAGCACTCCCAGAGCCGCCGCGAGCCAGAGGGTTCCCCCTGAGGTGAGAAAAAGTGAGAGTAAACAGACTAGCGCAAAAAGCGCGACGGGGATAGGAAGTTGAGGGGAGGAAGGCTTCATAGCGCGTCCACTCCTCCTTGGGAAAAGGCACTGGGAGGCAGAACCTGCATGTCTCCTTCGGTGGGCTGGGCATCGTCCGTCTCGGAGACCCAGAGCACTTTCACGCCGACGCCGCGCTGGCGAAGGTTCTCGACAAAGTGGCGACGGCGCTCGTCCCAATCTAGGACAATACAGACAACCGTGGTCAGCCGGTCTAGTTGCTCATGAAGGCGCGGTGCAATACCCGCGAGCGGCTCCTCGGGGCTACCCTCGACGCAGGCTAGGATATCTAAGATCTGCTCCCGGTACGCTAGGCTGCGGCCCGCGGTGAGATGATAGACCATCGGCCCGGCTGCAAACAGGTCCACGATGTAGTCCTCGCGTGCTAGCGCATCACTGACAGCAGCGCAGAGAGAGACCGCACGCTCCAGAGCCGCCTGTCGGGCAAGAGCGGAGCCTGGCGCGGGAAGGCGCTCCTTGAGCTCACGCAGAAAGAGCCGAGAGGGGGCGGGAGCCTCTGCGGGAATGTGTGTATCAAGCACCACACCGACCCGCAAAAAATACTCCTCACGCCACTCGCGCATCACCAGCGCTGCACCCGCTGCTCCGGCAAGCCGAGCGGTGGAGCGCCAGTCAATATCGCGCGGATTGTCGCCGTCGCGCCACTCTCGGTTGCCTAGGTACTCAAAGGAGTCGCCCACCTGGGATGCCATCGCGATTCCGCCGGGCTGGAACCGTCGCCCACGGGGTAGCGTGAAGCGGGTCAGAGGGCGGAAGCTAGGGTGGACAATCAGGCGGGTGGGCTGGCGCTGAACCCGATAGGCTTGGAGGAGCCCAAAGGGAAAGTCACTGAGGAGCCGGTAGCCTCCTAAAATAAAAGCACCGCGTCCGCGACAGTGCAGCGGAAACGCAACTTGGCGGCTCTCTCCGGGCTGTAAGTTGCCCACGGGCACTCCCTCTTCGGGGAGTGCCTCTACTTGCAGCGGGAGCCCCCAGCCCTGGAGGCTCAGATCCACTAGCGGCCGCCGCCCCGAGTTGGTCACGGTGACCTCGGCCATGAGAGTCTCACCGGCGGTGATCCGCTCGGCATGACGCACCTGGGCCTGAACACCAAGCGGGAAAAAAGCCACCAGGGAGAGGCACCAGAGTCCCGAAAAATAGAGTGCCAGAGGAACCGTTTGCGTGTCCAAGTTCCAGAAAAGAGCGATCACAAAAAAAATCGTGCCCGTCAGCCCCAGAAACCAGCGCCCTGCCCGAGTGAACCGGAAGTGATAGAAACGCCAGACCCACTGCCCCGCCCGTCCCTGGTAGTAGGGGTGGAGGTTGATGTCCTTGGAGGCTGGGTAGCCCACCATGATCTCACGAATCGTCATCTACGGGCTATTGTACCTGTGTTAGAGAGGGTGAGAATTTATAGACAATCTTACCGATACTACTGCTAGGAAAATGTCTTGAGGCTATAATCCAAAGTGGGAGTGGTTTGGTGAGAGTTTTTTTTCTAGGATCCGGAGCAGCAGAAGGGTTTCCCGCACTGTTTAGTCGGACTCCTATCAATCAAGAAGCGCTTCGCCGTGGGGGGAAGAACCTGCGGTTGCGCTCGGGCATCTTGCTGGATGAGACCCTTCGTGTGGATCTCTGTCCTGATGCGCTGGCACAGGTGCACAAGTACCCGGAGCGTGATCTGACGGCAATTGAGCACTTGCTCTTCACTCATACCCACGATGATCACTTCGCCGTGCGTGAGCTCCAGTATCTCTCCTGCAACTTCGCACCGGATCGGGAGCAACCGCTTCAGGTCTGGGCGACAGACTATGCACTGACCAAACTTCAGGCAGAGCTGGAGTCTTTCTTCGAGGAGCCGCCGCTACGCTGCCGTCCGCTGACACCCTTTCAGGAAGTGCAGGTTGGGCATCTTTTTGTGACACCCCTCACCGCGCACCATAAAACGGACGAGCTGTGCCTGAACTATCTCTTTCGCGAGGGCGAGGCAGAAAGTGCGAGACATCTGCTCTACGCCTCGGATACGGGCTGGTACGATCCCCCCACCTGGGAATTTCTGGAGGGCGTTTCCCTGGACGGTGCCATTATCGAGTGTGGCAAGGGTATCTCATCCAATCCCTACGATGGCCACTTAAGCCTTGATGAGTGCATCGCTTTCAAGAACAAGCTCCGACTGACACCCGGCGCACCGGTCTACTTGACCCACATCTGCCACACCGGCCTGCTCCTGCACGAGGAAATGGAAGCGCGCTGCGAACCCCACGAGATATCGGTGGCTTACGACGGCCTGGAATTCGTGCTCTGACTCTGGCTCGGATCTTCGTCACGGAAGCCCAGTTTTTCCGAGAGGAGATAGAGCGGGCGGCCCTTGACTTCATCGTAGATGCGCCCGATGTACTCCCCGATGAGCCCTAGCGTGACAAGCTGCACCCCCGAGAGCAGAGAGAGCACGACGATAATGCTGGTCCAGCCGGGCTCAAAGCTATTGGGGGCGATCGCATAACGCGCAGCCTGGACAACGCCATACGCAATTGCCGCGAGGGCGATAAAGATGCCTAGATCACGGGAGAGCTTGAGGGGCGCGTAGGAAAACCCCGTGATCGCATCCATCGCGAGCTTGAACATCTTACGAAACGGATACTTCGTCTCTCCAGCAGCGCGGGCGGGACGGTCGTACTCTAGCGCGTGTTGTTTAAAACCCACCCAGGCCGCCATTCCCCGCAGAAATCGATGCTGCTCGCCCATCGTATTGAGCGCATCCACGACTTTGCGATCCATGAGCCTAAAATCCCCCGTGTTCTCGGGGATGGCTACACTGGTGAGTCGCTGGAGTGTTTTATAGAATATGGCGGCGGTCAGGAGCTTGAAGGCCGTCTCTCCCTCACGGCTGCGGCGCTTGCCATAGACCACCTCCCAGCCCTCGTCGCGCCAGAGTCGGATCATCTCGGGGAGCAGCTCGGGGGGATCTTGAAGATCCGCGTCTAGTAGAACCACGGCAGCACCCCGTGCATGGTGCATCCCCGCCGTCACCGCCACCTGGTGTCCAAAGTTGCGCGAGAACGAGAGCACTCGCACCCAAGAGCGTGTCTGTACCAGCTCCCGAAGCTGTCCGAGCGAGCCATCACGGGAGCCATCGTTGATAAAGAGCACTTCTATCTGATCGCCGTTAAGCTCCAGTGTCGGCAGGAGCGCCTCCAGCCGTGCAATAAGCACGGGGAGCACCGCTTCTTCATTGAAGATCGGGAAGACAAGGGAGATGAGAGCCATACGGCTATTATACGCCGCCGCTTTCAATCGGCGGCCATTCAGGCAACAGCGCCGCGAACTCGTCCTCGGTGAGGATGGTGATCCCGAGCTGTTCCGCCTTGGCGAGCTTGCTGCCCGCACCCGGCCCGGCGACCACAAAGCTGGTCTGCTTGCTGACGCTTCCTGCGGCGCGGCCCCCGAGGCGCTTGACCGTTGCCTCGGCGTCTTCGCGGGTAAAGAGAGTGAGTCCTCCGGTGAAGACGAAGCTCTTGCCCGCGAAGTGGTCCGAGATGGGCGCGGCGTCATCGCCCTGTGCGACCACACCGACCGCGATCAGCTTGTCCAGAAACGCCGTATTAGAATCGAGCCAGGCACGGACACTCTGCGCGGTGGTCAGGCCGACATCAGGGACTTGTGCGAGCTGTTCGACATTGGCTTCACGGAGCCGCTCGAGTGTCCCAAAGCCCTGCGCCAGCCGGGAGGCGCCGCCTTCCCCCACGTGCCGAATGCCCACAGCCACCAAGAGCCGGGCTAGTGTGGTGTGCTTCGCGGCTGCAAGTGCTCCGATTAAGTTCTCGGCCAGCTTCTCGCCCATGCGCTCCAGCGGGAGAAGCTGCTCCTTGGTGAGCGTGAACAGATCGGCGGCATCACTCACGAGTTTTGCTTCGACAAACTGTGCTAAGCGCTCACCCCCGAGACCGTCTATGTTGAGGGCGTTGCGGCTGACGAAGTACTCTAAGCGGGTCTGGAGCTGTGCGGGGCAGCTCTCGGTGTTGGGGCAGCGCGTGACCGCTTCTCCCTCCGCTCGAAGGGTTGGGGTTCCGCACGACGGGCAAACGGCAGGCAATTTAAACGGCTGTGTATTTTCAGGGCGCTTGCTTGTCACCACTTGCACAACCTCGGGAATCACCTCGCCCGCCCGCTGAATCACGACGGTGTCGCCGATCCGTACATCTTTACGGTCAATTTCATCCTGATTGTGTAGTGTCGCGCGGCCCACGATCACTCCGGCCACCGAGACGGGAGCTAGGCGTGCCAGTGGCGTGATGGCACCCGTGCGGCCCACTTGGACCAAAATTTCCTCGACGACGGTCTCGACTTGTAGCGCGGGATATTTATAGGCAATCGCCCAGCGCGGGGCGCGGCTCACCTGGCCTAGCTCACGCTGGAGCGTGAAGTCATTTACTTTGACCACGACCCCATCCGTGTCATAATCGAGCGTGTTCTTCTTCTGCGACCACGCCGCCACGGTCGCCACGACTGCATTGATATCCACGCAGAGCTGGCGCTCGGGGTTGGTCGGCAGCCCCCACGCCTTGAGCTGTTCCAGCCACCCGAGCTGGCTCTCAGGCTCCCAGCCGGATGCCTCTCCAACAGCGTAGAACCAGACCTTGAGTTTGCGCGAGGCCGTCACGCGGTGATCCAACTGGCGCAGGCTTCCGGCGGCGGCGTTGCGTGGGTTGGCAAAGGTCGCCTCGCCGCTGGCTTCACGCTCACCGTTGATGCGGGCGAACTCGCTGTGGGTTAAGAAAGCCTCGCCACGAATCTCGATCAGCGCCGGAAGGTTCTCCCCAACAAGGCGCAGCGGAATCGAGGGAATGGTCTTGAGGTTCTGCGTGATCTCCTCGCCGGTCGCGCCGTCGCCTCGGGTTGCGCCACGGACAAAGACACCGTTTTCGTAGGTGAGCGAGACGGAAAGCCCATCCAGCTTGAGCTCGCACAGATACGCGATCTTCTCGTCGGTGTCTTCCGCAAGCCCTAAGTGCCGCTTGGCGCGGGTGTCGAACTCACGCAGCTCGTCCTCGGAGAAGGCATTGCCCAGCGAGAGCATCGGTTTTTTATGTGTCACCGAGCCAAACGCACTGGCGGGAGTGGCTCCCACCCGCTGCGTCGGAGAGTCGGGCGTGATGAATTCGGGGTTCTTGCTCTCAAGCTTTACAAGCTCATGGTAGAGCCTGTCGTACTGCGCATCGCTGACCTCGGGCGCATCGTGGATGTAATACAAGATATTGTGGCGGGCAAGCTCGTAGCGCAACCACGCGGCGTGTTCGGCGGGAGTAGCAAAACTCATGGTGGGATTATACTCTGCGGGGAAGAGGAGAGGCGGAATCACTGCTGGTGAGAGTCCTGCCGGTTGGAGCGGCGGGACTGGAGAGCACTTCGTGCTACGAAGGCCGCAAGCGGCCATGTAGAATCGTATGGCCGGAACGGCCTTTGTAGC
>JANNDD010000711.1:0-2089 GCA_031387365.1 Armatimonas sp.
AGCGCCCACGACTCGGATGACGACATGATGAAGGGGCTGCTCCAAGGCGCGGATATCTACCTCACCAAGCCCTTCCACCCCACCGAGCTCCTCACCGCCGTCTCCCGCCTCCTGAGCGAGTAAACCCCACCCGAACCCACCAGAACCCACCCGGCTTCGTTCGTTCCTCACTACGCCACCCTCCCTCAGGGCAGGGAGGGTTTGGTACACTGGGAAGCATGGGCTCTGAGAAGCTGGACGCGGATGTTATTGCACGGGAGTGGCGTGGGTACTGGCACACCGGTATTTCGCCGCTTGCAGGCTGGCTCCCCGAACGAGACAAGCCTTGGCGTGCGACGACTGCTCTACAACCTCTTCCCGAAGGGCATCTTGCACACGACTGGCCACCGTTTCGAAACTTGCTCTTTGACCCAAGGCTACGCGAGACACTACTGACCGTTGTGGGCGCAGTGGACTCAGCGGAGCTAGAGACATGGTGGCTGGAGCAGCTTGCCGCTCAGCCGTTTCTGTGTGAAGTGGGCTTGCAATGCCTTGCCCAGTGCCAGAGCTACCAAGGGCTTTTTGTAGAGCCGCTTCTGGAAAACCTGCGCCAGTTTTCTACAACAAGCCCCTCGTCTGGTCTTGGCGCGCTACGAACGGCGCATAACCGACAGAACCTGCTCACCGTGATCCAGGTGCTTCTTCGCCCCCTGCAAACGGTGCCTCCCGACCGAGAGACTGTTGACTGGAGCGTGAAAGCACTGCGCGGTCTTGGCTCCGTCGAGGCGGTGCCTCTCCTGATCGAGCACTTTCAAGCAATTCCCAACGTGCCAGAGTTGCCAGAGTATCCACGCCCTGAAGGCTATGTCAATATCCGCGCAAGGCTAATAATGGCCCTTGGTAGATGTGTGGATTCACGCCATATTCCTTACCTACTAGAGACTCTCTCGAAAGCCCACTTCATTCCTCATGACTTCACCGAAGCGCTAGCGGAGGTCTGCTCGTCTGAGTCCGTTCCCCTCTTGCTGGCGGCACTCCAAAGCGGCAATTATAACCACGTTTTTGGGGAGCTTTTTAAAGTCGTTGAGAAGTGCGTGGATGCAAGCCATGTCCCGCTCTTGCTGGAGTGCCTCAAAAACGAGCAGGATATGTACTTCCGCCGAGGAGTCGCCGATGCTCTGAATCTGGCGTGTGTCACAGAGAGTCATTTTCCTCTCCTACTAGAGTGCCTAGATCAGGAGACGGTAAGCAACATTCGCTGGCGAGTCGCAAGTGCGTTAGCTACCTGCACCCATGAAAGCCATGTCCCAATTCTACTGGAACGCCTTGAGCGGGAAGAGGACGAGATCGTCCAGATGAACTTTATCAAGGCCATTGGCACTGTTGCCCGCGCACACCACGTCCCTATATTTTTGCGATACTTGCGCGACGATAGCCCCTTGCATCTCTGCAACGCTGCCTCGGAGGCTCTTGGTCAGTGTGTCAACGCAAGTCATACCCCGCTCTTGTGGGAACACTTCCATACTGCTACCACGAAGACAACTCGCGAAGCAATCCTCTGGGGGCTTTGTCATTGTGTCACCGCAAACGATGTTCCTACTCTGGTCGCGTGCCTCAAAAACGAAGAGAGCGACGATACCCGGCTAACTCTCCTTTGGTGCCTTAGTCAGACACGCTCTGCTGCTGCTCTTCCCGCTCTGAGAGAGGCTCTACGAAACGAAGAAGCCGATGGCCTTGAGCGAGGAAACATCGCGCGCTGGCTCTGTCTCTGCACGGAGGAGCACCACCTTCCTCTCCTCCTGGACTGTCTTAAAAACGAGACCAATCGCTACGTGGCAGGGACAATCGTGGACTACCTTGGAACCCTGAAAGCGCCGGAGGTAGCCGCGCACTTGCGAGCGTGCCTTACAGACGACGACTACCAGGGAGCACACAGGTCCATTCTTCGCGTCCTAGGGGAGATGGGCTCAATCGAATCCCTTCCGCTCTTGCTGGACTACCTCAAAAGCGAGAATAATCCGAATCTGATCTGGAGCGCCGCTCGGGCCATTGGTGCGCTTGGCTGCCCCGATGCCATTCCCGTGCTTCTGGAGTGCCTCAGAAACGAAAA
>JANNDD010000831.1:0-1623 GCA_031387365.1 Armatimonas sp.
TTGTCCGCTTTCGCATCCCTGGCTTTTGGCTACACCCGGCGGGCTATGCGCTGGCGATGAACTTTGGTGTGGACTACTACTGGTTCGGCTTGTTAATCGTGCTGATCGTGAAGGTCTTTATCCAGAAGTTCTACGGCCTCAAGGGCTACGGGCAGCTAAGGCAAATCGCCTTTGGCCTCGTGGTCGGAGAGTTCATGGCCGAGCTGATCTGGGCGACTTTCTCCATGCTCAACGACAGGCAGACAACCTACTCCATCTCCATCAATGGCAAGATGAGCTGGGATCAGTAGCGCGCCCTCAGGAACGAGGGGGCCACGCTTCGCTTCTGGCGTTCCGCCGTGATGTCGCTCCGCGACTTTGTGGCCGCAGGCCAGTCAGCCCCCGACCTTTCACGTCGGGGGTGCATTGACGCCGCCCCGCTCTGCCGGGTATCCTTGAAGCGCTATGTCAAACCGCTACATCCCCCTGCGCTGGGGTATTCTCGGGGCTGGGAGTATCGCCAACCGCTTTACCGAGTCCATTGCGCTTCTCTCGGATCAAAATGTCGTCGCCGTCGGCTCACGTGATGCGGAAAAAGCCGCCGCCTTTGGGAGCAAGCACAGCATCCCCAACCGCCACGGCAGCTACGAAGCCCTCTGTTCCGATGCTGAGGTAGATGCGATCTATGTGGCAACACCGCACACGTTCCACAAAGAGCACAGCATCTTAGCGCTGAAGAGCGGCAAGCATGTTCTGTGCGAGAAGCCTTTCACGATCAATAAAGCTGAAGCGGAGGCCGTGGTCGCGGTTGCCCAAGAGACCGGGCTATTTCTAATGGAGGGCATGTGGAGCCGCTTCTTCCCCGTCTGGGATAAAGTGCGTGCGCTGATCGCCGAGGGCGCGATTGGCAAGCCGCGCATGCTCTACGCCGACTTTGGCTTTCGCTGCGGCCCTAGCCCCTCCAACGTCGGCGACGACGGCAAGATAATCGGACTAAACCCGCAGGCACGCCTCTTCAACCCTGAGCTCGGCGGCGGGGCGATCATGGATGTTGGAATCTACCCGGTGAGCCTAGCCCAGATGCTGCTCGGCGATCCCGATCAAGTGGCGTGTTTAGGGACGATCGGGCACACGGGCGTGGATGAGAACGCGGGAATGCTGCTGCACTTCCCCAGCGGCGCGATGGCCATCACCAGCACATCGTTTCAGGTCAGCACGCCCCAGAGCGCCACTCTGATCGGCGAGCACGGCAAGATAGAAGTGGCGGCCCCGTGGTGGACTCCCCGTAAGCTCACTCTGACGCTTCCCGGTGACAACGCCGAGGTCTTCGAGCTCCCCTTCGACGGCCCCGGCTTCCAGTTCGAGGCCATGCACTTCGTCGAGCGCCTACGCGCTGGCCACACCCAGAGCGATATTCTCTCGCACAGCGACAGCCTCGCCGTGATGGGCGCTCTAGACAACCTACGCTCACAGATTGGGTTGAAGTACCCGATGGAGTAGTTCCTCGCCCCTGTTCATGGGGGCGAAAAGAAAGAGTAAGAAATGTCAACGTATTCACCCCTTCGGTGGGGGTTTTTAGGCTGTGGCTCCATTGCCAACCGCCTGGGCGCGGATGTGTCCAAGCTAAGCGATCATAAGATTCAG
>JANNDD010000862.1:0-2701 GCA_031387365.1 Armatimonas sp.
CCAGACCGTCGCCGTGACCACAACAGCCTCTACCGCACTCTACGGTGCCACCCTCACCGAGGGGGCCAAGATTGAGGTGGAAGGCACGCTCGACACCACGGCCCAGACCCTCGTGGCGACCAAGCTGGAAGTACGTGGCACAGGCAGTGTCGCCGAGGATCGGAAGACGCCGCGTGCCGGAGGAGCTACCTCCGCGCTCAATGCCACAGCGGGAACCTTCACGCTCACTATTAAGCGAGCCGGTGGCTTCACAGTCAGTGGAACGACCGTCACTGTGGTCACAAACGCCTCCACCGTCTTCCGTGGGGATAAGGGCGCGACACTTGCCGCCGCTGACTTCTACACAGCGCTGGCAACAACGCCCACTGTGGGAGTGGAGGGCACCTACGATGCCGCCACCAACACCCTGACCGCGACCAAGGCACGCACCTTCGATCCCAGCAAGGACGGGATCGGCAAAGTCGGGGAGAAACATGACTTCCGCGATGCCGCCGAGCATGGCGGCGGCGGCGATGCGGTCAATGACCACGGCTGGGGCAACGAGTCCACCCACGGCGGTGGTAACAGTGGCCACGGCAACGACAACTAACCGATCCTCCTAGGATTTACCTCCAAACTTTAGAGCCTGGCAGAAAACTGCCAGGCTCTTTTTTTCAACGACGCTTCACCACCACGCCACCCACGATCCCCAGAGCGAGCAAAGAAAGGATTGCTGGCCCGGCGGACGCTTTGGCGACGGTAACGGAAGCCTGCTCACCGTTATCCGGCGGGAGATCCGCCAGCTTGCGTGAGCAGCAATAGGCTTTCATAAAGGCGCGATTTTTCTTGTTGCCGCCCTCACCCCAGGGCTTGTCGTGGTTGTCAAAGATCCCACGGACATCCCCGCTCAGCTCCTGGTTTCGAGTGTTGAGGGTCATGTCCAGATCCTCTTTGTCGCCGGGGTTGATGTCGCAGTGATCGTCGCTTGTTTTAAACGGTAGGTCCTCGTCCCAGACTTCGATATGGATGTCCACACGCTCTTTTGAGTCATCCACGAACTTAAACGTGTCCCAGGGATCAACCACACGCTCTTTATTCTGGTAGGTGTTCTCCAGCAGCATCATCCCATCAATGGTGATCTTGGCGTAGAAGTCTGCGATTCCCCCACTATCAATCTTGAGTTCAAAGACACCCACGGGAAGTTCCTTGATCTCGGTGGCACGCACGACGATCATCTGTTTCTTGATCGGGATATGCGCCACTTTGGGAACTTCGACGGTGGCAGGGGCATCCACTCCAAGATCCTGCCGCCCATCCTCATGACGGGATGTGAGGGCAAAGACACAGTTATATTTGTTGATATAGTCTTCCGAGGGCACCGGGGTAAAGAACGGGCGGGTGAACTTCTCGCAGGGAGTCACCATCCAGGCTGCGCCCTTTGCATAGAACTCAGGGCCGCTTCCGCTTCCTTTCCCCTTCCAGTGCCCGTCGTTGCCCTCTGCCGTGACCCACTCCGAGATCCGATAGGCCGCTTCGAGACCCGCTTTGAGCTGGCCACGCTCGGAGTCCGTTAAGCTCTGGTTTTGAGCGGCTTGCCACTCGTTGGCATCAATCTCCGTGACCCAGGCACGCACCTGGTTCACCCACTGGCGCGATGCCGCGTAGGCAAACGTGTAGGCACGGTGGTACTCGGGGCGAGACTGTGAGTCGTGATTCATTCCAAACGTGTAATCGCCATGAGCGACCTCACGACTAGGCGCGTCTTTATTGGGATAGATGCCCGTGCGCACGCCCTCACGCTTATTGGTGTCAAACCAGGTAACGGTCGCGTAGTCGAAGCCGGAGGGAGCGGGGTGCGTCTCGACCCAGTTGGAGTGGGTGTAGAAGTCCTGAACCGCATGCAGGCTCATTCCGAGCAGAACAAGAATACGGAACGAGTCTTTGTTGCGTGCCGCTTCCTGGAATGCAATCTTGGAGTTGACCGTAAAGCGCTGCCAGTAGTGATCCACGCGGCTGGTCGTGGCCAGACCGTCGAAGTGGAGCTGATCCAGGCTGTGCGAGATAGACGGCAACACTTTTTTTAAGACCGGCTGGTTGGTGTAGTAGTCGGTGAGCCAGTTCTCTAGCTGCACTGTCTCATTCGCGTCCTGATTAAAACCGATCTCCGAGAGGACTTCTCGTGTCAGGTCTTGGTGCGGCCCCGTGTCAAATGCCTGCGCTGCCGGCACCAGTCCGAGCAACACCGTCGCTGCCAGTAGCCCCTTGCGGGCATATTTCTTTACCATTTTGAAAATCTCTTTCTTTTCCGCCGATTGAAATCGGCGTCTAGGGGCCTGCGGCCAAAAAGTCGCTCCGCGACTACCGGGTTCCTCAGTTCTCAGTCGCGGAGCGACTTCGCAGCCGAGGAACGAGGCTCTTAGACGCCGATTTCAATCGGCGGGGAAAATCGGCGGAGAGCAATTCGTACAAAAGGCTTTCATTTGCAAAACATTGCAGACCAATGCGCCCAGTATGCCCCAAGCCTTGGGGCAATACAACCCATGGCAGGAAAAGTGCAACACTTTGTGGCGAATCGGGGGTGGCTTATGCAGCAAAACAGATCCCCCAGCGAGCCATCTGTTTTGCTCACCAGGGAATCCGTTTATTTTTCTAAGCCACCGCGCCCTCTCAGCGAGCGATACAGCGACGGCGACGAGCGAAGGCGCAAGCCCCCCCTAGGGCC
>JANNDD010000873.1:0-1416 GCA_031387365.1 Armatimonas sp.
GATGATTTTGGTTCCAACACCGGTGTTGGAGCGGCTTCTTCAGCGCCTCCCTACCACTCGGCAGGGAGGCGTTTTGCTGGCTGAGCGATAACAAACATGAATGAAACACAGGTGATGGATAGCGGCGATGTTCGCCGGGCACTGACCCGGATCGCCCATGAGATTGTCGAGCGCAACAAAGGCGCAGCAGGGATCGTGCTCGTAGGGGTGCTCCGTCGTGGTGAGCCGCTTGCTGCACGCCTCGCCGCCCAGATCGAGCGTATTGAGGGCCATTCCGTGGCCTGCGGCGGTCTGGACATTGCGCTCTACCGCGACGACTACGCCGTGCGCCGCCACGAAGCACGTGCGAGCAGTATCTCTTTTGACATCACCGGCAAGACGGTGATCTTAGTAGACGACGTGCTCTTCACGGGCCGCTCCGTCCGCTCCGCGATAGATGCTCTTATGGATTTTGGCCGCCCTGCCGCCGTCCAGCTTGCGGTTTTAATTGACCGAGGGCATCGCGAATTGCCGATCCGCGCCGATTTTGTGGGCAAGAACCTCCCCACTCAGCGCACCGAGCGCATCAATGTGAAGCTTGCCGAGCTCGACGGCGAAGACGCTGTGGCGATCGTCAAGGAACCCACCCCTGGCCCCTCCCTCGGACAAGGAGGGGAGCTATGAACCTAGCCGGACGTGATCTTCTGGGCTTGGAAGGACTGGAAAAAGAAGCCATCGAGATGATCCTCGACAACGCCACCACGTTCTCCGAAGTCCTGCGCCGCGATGTGAAGAAAGTACCGACCCTGCGTGGGAAATCCGTCATCACGATGTTTTTTGAGAACTCCACGCGCACCCGCTCCAGCTTCGAGGCGGCGGGCAAGTACATGAGTGCCGATGTGATCAATATCAGCGGCAACGCGTCGAGCGCCAGCAAGGGCGAGAGCCTCCGTGACACGTTTTTAACGCTCCAAGCGCTCACAGCGGACTTAGTGATTATGCGCACCCCGTTTAGCGGCGCATGCCACCAGGCCGCCGAGTGGGTGGATATTCCCGTGGTCAACGCGGGCGATGGCATGCACGAGCACCCCACCCAGGGCCTGCTCGATGCTCTGACAATCCGCGATGCAAAAGGCAGTATTGAGGGCCTCAAGGTCGCCATTGTTGGAGATGTGCTCCACTCGCGCGTCGCCCGGAGCAATATCTGGGGCCTGAATACACTCGGTGCCGATGTCCATTTAATCGGCCCCAAGACCCTCCTGCCCACCGATGCTGACAAGCTGCCCGTTACGGTACACACCAATTTAGATGAGGGCCTCGAAAACGCCGATGTCGTGATGGTGCTACGCCTCCAGCTAGAGCGCCAGTCTAAAGCCCTCTTTCCGACGCCGCGCGAGTACTGTAATCTCTTTGGAGTAAGCCGTCGCGCCCTCCGCG
>JANNDD010000901.1:0-1974 GCA_031387365.1 Armatimonas sp.
CCGTCCTTGACCTCCACCGCCTCCTCGGAGACAGTGGCCAGCGCACGTGGCCCCACTCCCCGCACCTTCCACTTGGTCGGATCGAGCTTGCTTCCCTCAAACTCATCCTGCCAGACCCGCGCGTAGCCCACCTTCTCCGGCACAAACGGCACCATCGAGACCGGCCCCTGCGCCGGGCGCTGGGCGAGGCTGCTATGAGCAAGCAACAGCATGGCACAAATAGCGTACAATTTAGTCGTCATGGCAATATTTTCCCACAAAATCATGCGCCCTGCGGGCATCTTGCTCCTACTGGCAGTCACCACGGCGTTTGTGCTGTGGATGCAGGAGCCCCCGACGCCCGTTGCGGCTAACGCGTCTGCGGATGTCTTTTCGGCAGAGAGGGCAATGGCGCATGTTCAGCAGATCGTCCGCGCTCCGCACCCGCCGGGCACGCCGGAGCATGATCGTGTGCGTGACTATCTGGTGACGGAACTGACCAAGCTCGGCTTTACGACAACGGTTCAAAAACGCCTCGCGCACCGAGACGAGCACGATGGGGCGCTTCGCATGGCGAGTGTGGAGAATATTATCGCGGAGAAATCGGGAAGCGCCCCGACGGGAACGCTCTTGCTCACGTCGCACTACGACTCCCACCTGAGCGGGCCAGGCGCAGGCGATGCGGCGGCGGGCGTCGCGGCGATTTTAGAAGCGATGCGGGCGCTGGGAAGTGCGCCGCACAAAAACACGCTTCGCGTGCTCATCACCGATGCGGAGGAGTTTGGCCTGCTCGGGGCGCAGGGCTATGTGGACAGTCTGGCAGAACAGCCCGAAAAATCCCCAACCCTGGTACTGAACTTCGAGGCGCGCGGGGGCGGGGGCCCGGTCTTTATGTTCGAGACCAGCGAGGGCAACCTGCCGCTCATCCGCGAGTTTGCTGCCGCCTGCCCCACACCGCATGCGTCGTCGCTGATGTACGCGCTCTACAAAACCCTACCCAACGACACGGACCTAACGGTATTTAAGAAAGCGGGCATGGCGGGCCTGAACTTCGCCTTTGTCGGGCGCTGGCAGAGCTACCACTCGGCGCTGGACACGCCCGAGAATCTGGATCAACGTAGCCTCCAGCAGCACGGCACCAGTGCGCTTGCGCTGAGCAAGAGATTCCTCAGCGCCGATCTAGCCGCACTCACCAAGCCCAACCAGGGCGAGGCGATCTACTTCGATCTGCTCGGTCGGGTGGAGCTACTCTATCCGACGACACTTGC
The DNA here is from genome assembly GCA_031387365.1 of Armatimonas sp. Lineage (GTDB taxonomy): Bacteria > Armatimonadota > Armatimonadia > Armatimonadales > Armatimonadaceae > Armatimonas. The sequence goes on from JANNDD010000901.1 coordinate 1,248, forward strand.
CTGGCCTCTGACTGCCCTTGCTGTGGCGCTCTTTATTGGCCTGCTCTGGCAAAATAAGAGCGAGAAAGACGCAACAAAGGCGTTCTTCGCGGGCTTTGGGCTGTCGGCAGGGACATTGGTGACCGGGGCACTGGCAGGAAGCGCGATGGGCTTTCTTGTTCAGTCCTTTCGCCAATCCGTTCCCAACCGCGATCCGTACGGGGTTCGCTGGTTCGAGGCCACGCTCCTGCTGGCGACGCTGGCCTTTATCTGGCTGGAGTGGGGGCCGGTGCTACGGGGCTTTTCGGGCAAGCAGCTCTCTCTCGGAGCGCTTTTCTGGTGGGTACTGGCACTGATCGCAACCGATCTCTTTCTCCCCGGCGCAAGCTATCTGTTTCTGTGGCCGCTTCTCTTTGCCCTGATCGGAATTGCTTGGGGAAAACCCTGGCTCGCTGCCGTGCCGCTTTTGGTCTTTCTTGCGCCCGTCTGGCATAGCCTCGCGCTGCTCCTGGGCTTTGGACTCCCGCCGTTTCTGGGCGTGCTCACCGCCTTTGGCCTACTCCCACTCTTGCCGCTGGTTCGGGACTCTGCCAAGCCACTCTTACTTCTTCCTCCGGCGGTCTTTCTCATCAGCAGCGTGGTTTGCTTCGTGATCGGCGCACAACAGATGGGGCCACGCACCAGCGCCCTGCTCTATCTGGAAGATGCCGACACGGGCAAGGCGCAGTGGGTGAGCGTGCAGAAGCCC
>JANNDD010000906.1:0-3858 GCA_031387365.1 Armatimonas sp.
GTCATCACCTGCGCTTCCCCAAAAGCGGTTCCCGTGTTGCGCCACGCTGCTATTGGTCCGCCGTTAAAGATCGGCTGGAACTGACTGCGTACGGTGCGCTTCTCTTCCTGAAATGTTGCAGAGAGCGGCAGACGCGTCTTCTCCAGCGCCGCCAGCCGTGCCGCCGCCGCACGCGCCGTTTTCGCGTCGAGCTTGTCGGCTATCTCCCAGAGTGCTTTCTGCCCGAATGGCTCGCAAGCATTGCCGGTCATCAGCGGAATCATTCCACCACCGCGCGGGATTTGTTGGCTCAATGCGATGGCATCCAGAGCGTAGCGGCTAGCTCCGGGGAAGTCTCTCGCGTCGGCAGAAGTCTTTGCGGCGAAGACCAGTGTCCGTGTCAGGGCAAGTTGCGACGTGCCGTTGAAGCGCTCACCCGACTGATCCTGGTATTCCTGCGCCAATCCCTCACGGAGTTTGTTAATGGCAGGCTTGTTAGCGGCGACGAAAGCCTTGCGCTGGGCAAGTGTGTAGGGAGTTTTCAGCTTGGGCCAGGGATTGACTTCGACGCCATCGTGCTTCTTGACGAGAAGCTTCCCGGCGGCAAGGATCGTGTCGTAGCCGTTGGGCAGGAGAACCGCGTGCGAAACTGCGTCCTCCTCGTAGATTGGCATGACATAGTGCGCCCTGTACCAAATGCCAAGTGCGATTCCCAGCACCGGAGTGGTGATGGCAAGCACTTGGGCAGCTCGGCGAACTCCGCGAATAAATCGGCTCATGACGGGCTTGTAGACGTTACGAATGAGGAAAAGTTGCGTACAATAGATCCATGACAAAGATCGTTATCATTGGCGCAGGCAGCCAGTTCGGCGGAAAGCTCTCACGCGATATTCTCTCTCTACCCACGCTCGCCGACGCGCACATCTGCCTGTGCGACATCAACGCCGAGCGTCTCGCGCTGACGGAAGCCTATGTTCGCCGGATCATTGACGGGCATAAGCTGAAGGCTACTTTGACCACTTCCACGAATCGCAAGACACTCTTACCGGGCGCGGATTTTGTCGTGGTGAGCGTCTCTGTGGGCGGGGCAGCCTACTCAGGGCATCCCGTGACGGCGGAAGTGGAGATTCCACTGAAGTACGGCATCACGCAGTCCGTCGCCGACACGGTGGGTGTGGGCGGGATCTTTCGGTTTCTGCGCACCGGGCCGGAGCAGCTTGCGATCTGCCGCGATATGGAAAACCTCTGCCCTAATGCCCTGATGCTCAACTACACCAACCCGATGTGCATGCTTACCTGGGTGCACTCGCGGGCATCGGGGATTAAGAATGTCGGGCTTTGCCACAGCGTCCAGCACACGGCGCACCAGATCGAGAGCTACACCGGACTCGAAAAAGACACGATGCGCTATCTCTGCGCCGGGATCAATCATCAGGCGTGGTACCTCAAACTCACGCACGACAGCGAGGATGTCTACCCGAAGCTCCGCGCCGCGCTGAATGACCCAGAGATTGTTGCGAAAGACAATATTCGCTTTGAGATGTTCAAGCACTTCGGCTGGTTTGTCACGGAGTCGAGCCGTCACTGCTCCGAGTACCACCCGTATTTCCGCCGCAGCGCTGAGCTGATGGCACACTACAACCTGACGGAGTGGCACCCACCCACCGAGGCCGCCCCGCCGCGCACCTGGCTCAAGGACGACAACGAGCTCCCGCCGCTCACCCCGAGCGTCGAGTATGCCAGTAAGATCATCGAGGCTGTGGTGACAAACTCGCCCTATCGCTTCAATGGCAATGTCATGAACGACGGCCAGCTTATCTCAAACTTGCCCGTGGACTGCTGCGTCGAGGTGCCGTGTCTGGTAGACGGCCAGGGTGTCCAGCCCACACGTGTCGGGGCGCTTCCCGTGCAGCTTGCCCAGCTCAATCTCACCAACATCGCCCCGCAGGAGCTCGCCGTCCGCGCCGTCTTGGATAAAGACCGAGACGCTGCCTACCACGCGTGCCTGCTGGACCCGCTCACCAGAAGCATCTGCACGCTGGATCAAACGCGCCAAATGTTCGATGAACTCTGGGCCGCCGAGGGTGAGTTATTGGCGCACTTTTAACCGTCCCACGGAGACCGCCCACACGAACGTGGGCGTCTGCGGGCCTTCGGCCATAATGTCGCTCCGCGACTGCCGAAATTCCCAATCGCGGAGCGATTTCTTAGCCGCAGGCTCACAGACGCCAATTTCAATCGGCGGTACACTGTGGCCATGCGGAAAGAGCGTGGGCGGGTGATTGAGGTTCTTCAGGAAGAGAATCAGGCGATTCCGATTGGCGTGGTCGGGTCGCCCTCGGACACGAACCAGATCACGATTGATATTTTGGAGAGCGCGGAGAACTCACGGATTCGTGGGCAGATGGTCTATTTAGTGTTGCCACACGAAGGACAGCAGATGGCGGTGCTGGGGCAGATCAGCCGCGTGGAGACGAAGAACCGCTGGCACGAGGACATGGCCTTTCGTGGGATCATCAAGCGGCAGGGCGAATTGCAGAATCTCTCGGGCAGGGCCGATGTGCGCACCGCGACGATTAGCGTTCAAGCGGCGTTTATGATCAGCGAGAACGATAAAGGCGAGGAGTTCTCTAGCGAAGACATGCTGGGCACGTCGCCAAGCACTGGTAAAGCGGTCTATGCCGTCCGCGATGAAGTTCTTTCCATACTTCTGGAAAAGCACCAAAAGGAGATTGTCTACCTCGGGAGAGTCTTCGGCACACAGGTCAAGATGCCCCAGCACCTGCGACACTTTGGTAAGGGCGCGGGCGGCGTGGGCGAGGCGTACCATATCGGAGTCTTTGGCAAGACCGGCTCGGGTAAGAGCGGCCTCGCTGCCTACTTGCTCCTCTGCTACGCCCGCCAGCGCGAGATGGGGGTCTTGTTTATAGACCCCCAGGGCCAGTTCTCTAGCGGCTGGGGACTGCCCTTTGACCTGCACCGCGCACTCTTTGCACAAGGCCGCGATGTCAAAGTCTATAAAATGGCGACGGGCCTGCGGCTCGGCGACAACGCGCTTCAGTTCTGCGAGCTGCTCGCCAAGGCGAAGTTCTACCAGTTCCTCGGTATCAAAAACGCCGACAACGCCGAGATCGCTGTCGAGGTTCTCTACAACCACGTGCGAAAAGCGCTGACTGCTGCGGGTGCCAAGCTCGATGCCGCGCCGGGGAGCTTACTCAAGGACACGCTGACGCTCTGGATCGCTGATGAGAAATCTTTGGAGCGCATCTACACCGGAAAAGAGCGTCGTGAGCAGCTCGCCGAGCGGCTACGCCAGATTCTCACCGATGCCGAGGAGTTCACGGACTGCCAGAAGCGCTGGACAACGGCGCTGGACATGTTCCAGAAAATTGACTCCAAGGGCAACGAGCGCACGCCCCTCTCACAAGTCGTGGCGTCCATGATCCGCACCGCCGAGACCGACACGCAGCCCTTTATCTTTCTGGACATCTCCGGCGAAGGCACGGAGTTCAAGGACGACGACGAGATAAAAGCCTTGCTCTTGAAAGAGATCGCTAGCACGCTCAACCGTGAGGGCGGCGAGGCGTTTGCACAGGGCAAGCAGCTCAACTGCTTGGTGGCGCTCGACGAAGCCCATCGGTTTGTAAGAAACTTCACGCGCTCGTCGGACACCACCGAGATGTCCAAGCTCACCACGGAGTTCGTGGACGCTGTCCGCACCACCCGAAAGTATGGCCTCGGGTATTTGTTTATCACCCAGACCCTTGCCAGCCTCCACCGCGAGATTATTGGGCAGCTCCGGCTCTGTGCGTTTGGCTACGGCCTCACCATGGGCAGTGAGCTGGCAAACTTAAACGAGCTGGTCGGCGACCCTGAGGC
>JANNDD010000914.1:0-3501 GCA_031387365.1 Armatimonas sp.
GAGCAGCGCTTTGCTCAGGTGCGCACGTGGCTGCTCAAGACACCCGCACAGGACACCGAGGATCGCGTGTTTCGTCTGCGTGCACTCCAAGTCGTGGATGCCCCTGACATGGAGCTGCGCAAAGCCGCTCAGGAGCTAGCGCAAAAGCAAAAGCCCGATGGCGGCTGGGCGCAGCTGGAAACAATGGAGACCGATGTCTACGCTACGGCCACGGCGCTGGTCGCACTCAACGAAGCCGGAGGGCTTGCCACCACGGAGGCGGCCTACCAGAAAGGCGTGCGCTATCTTCTCGAAAAGCAGCTCCCTGATGGCTCGTGGCACGTCGTGACACGAAGCGTCCCCATCCAGACCTACTTCGAGTCCGGCTACCCGCATGGCAAAGACCAGTTTGTTTCCGTCAGCGCCGCCGCCTGGGCAACCATCGCGCTCGCACGGGCACTGCCCGCAACGAACCGCCCACAGGAACGTGGGCGTCTGTGAGCCTTCGGCTGGGATGTCGCTCCGCGACTAAGATTATTCTCGAGTCGCGGAGCGACATTATGGCGGCACGCCCGTAGACGCCCATCCACCCAAAGGGTACCCGGTGTGGGTGGTTCAGGGTAGAATCTAGTCACTATGGCGCTTTCTTCTTATCTCCAAACCTACCCAACACTCGCGGATCGAGTCTTTGTGCACGACTCGGCGCAGGTGATTGGCGATGTGACTCTCGGCGAGGACGTCTCGGTGTGGTGCAACGCGGTGCTGCGCGGCGATGTGCATAAGATCGTGATCGGACGCGGGACGAACTTTCAGGACTTGGCGATGGGGCACGTGACGCATATTGGCTACAACGGCTCGAAGGGCGCGCCGCTGATGATTGGGGAGTACGTGACCGTGGGGCACTCGTGCGTGCTCCATGGCTGCACGATTGGCGCTGAATCGCTGATCGGGATGGGCTCGATTGTCCTCGACAACGCCGTGATCCAGAGCCACGTAATGCTTGGGGCCGGGAGCCTGGTGTCGCCGGGCAAAGTCCTGGAGAGCGGGTTTCTCTATCTCGGACGGCCCGCCACGAAAATTCGCCCCCTCACCGACGCCGAAATTACATTTCTGCGCTACTCCGCGGAGCACTACATCCAGACTAAGAACAACTACTTGAAAGAGGGGATTCTTTGACGCGTAAGGCACTTTTTGTCGAGGTTCGCTCTGAGGGCGGGCTCTCTGGGTTGGGCGGCGAGATATATCCTGTGCTGGGGCCTATAATCGGGCGGTAGCTCTGCCAGTGGCTGATCGGCAAAGACGATCTCGCCTACGCACTTGAGAAAACCTTATGATCAGACGGTTCCTATCATCTTTCGCTTTCTTTGCCATTATCGTTTTTCTGGGAATCGGACTTGTCTTCTACCCCACTCTAAACAGTTTTTTTCACAGTGATGACCTGGATTTACTCTATTTTGTACATCATGGGGGGCCTCTAGGTGTCAGGAAGTTCACACCTGAAGATTACTTTCGGCCTCTGACGTCAATCTCTTTTTATGTGGAGCATCAGCTCTGGGGCTTAAATGTACTTGGGTTTCGTGCAATACATCTCTTTTTGCATGGAGTAGTCACGCTTCTGGTTGCACGATTTGGGAAACAGTTGGGTCTGAGCCAGAAGGCCAGCCGGATAGGTGCGGTGCTTTTTGCTGTGCTTCCTGGGCATATTGAGGCGGTCGTCTGGCTCGGTGCTCGCTCTGATCTTTTAGCAACTCTGCTGAGCCTTGTTTGCCTGTGCCTTATAAAAGATACTGTTCACCGCCCGTCATCCTCTCGCCTGGCTCTTGTGTTTCTACTTTGTGGGCTGGCGATGCTGGGAAAAGAAGCAGCGGCACTACTGCCACTGGGCATTATTGCACTTGCCTGGTACTGCGGTGCTTCGCCCAAGCTGTTGAGGACGTTTCTCTGGGCATTGGCTCTTCTCCCACTTTACTTCCTTGCTCGTTACGCGTATGTCGGCTCATTTTTGGGTAGACCAGGTGGTTCCTCGACGTTCTCTCCCGTCGGCTTATTTATAGCGATCTGCCGGGGACTTCCCGTGGCGCTTAGCCCGCTCGCACCAACGAAACTAGGAGCAATGATTGTAATGGCCGCCTCAACGGTGCTGGTAGGCTGGGGATTGATTCGGTCTCCTATTTCCCAGCGACGCGCTTTGAGGTTCTTGCTCGCTCTGTTCTTTGTGCTTGGCCTCCCGACGCTGATGGCCACTTTTGTGCTGCCTGTTGATGGTGCAGATACGCGAAATATATACTTCCCCTCGGTCTTCTCCTGCCTGTTACTAGGAATTCTCTTGGAGCACTGTCGCATTGGCACTGGGCTTACCACTGTGGTTATCCTCGGAGGAGCGATACAGTCTCATCTTGTCACCCGTTCATGGCAACAGGCGGGTGAGTGGGTTCGTCTAGGTCTTCAGGATATCGTAGCACTCGGCCAATCCTCGCGACTTATTGTTCTTGCCACGCCGGACAGACGCTTTCCGGCCTACATCTTCCGACGGGGCCTAGGGGCAGGCATGGCACTTCTTCATCAACACTCTGTGGGTGAGCTAATCCTAACGGATTACGTTGTCTTTAATGATGAGCGTGATCGGGTCTCGGTTGTCCCTGATGGAGACGGCTGTCTGGTGACGCTCCACTTCGCTACTCCTCCCAAGGCACGCCCTTTCGTCTGGAATGTGAAGAAGGGAATCGGACGCACCTCTCTAGTCACGCTCACAGCTCCCTCATATCATGTCTCACTGCCGCCTCCTCTACCTGGCGAGCATATCGTCTACTTCTCCGAAGGCCGTTTTCATCCCTGGAAACGATGATCGTTAACCGATTTCTGTTGGTCACCTCACGCCTTGCCCGAATCTGCTCGCTGGGGGAGTATCTGTTCCACTACATGCCCGATAAGCTCTGCGCAGCCCAGGTTCCTGTATAATGCACGTATGCATTTATTCAGACAGACCCAGCCCGCGCGGAGCGAGCTGATCACCCCCATCCGCAACGAGACGTTTAATAAGAACGGCACGGCCAAAGAGCGCAAGCAAGGCGGCAACCCACGCACGGTTAATGGGGTCTTTGCCTTCGATGGCTCAATGGACGGCAACCGCCAAGTAGACCCGCAGATCGCGGTGGGGGGCGACTTCGTGCTGCATGGCACCAACAGCGGCCTGATTATCTACGACAAAAAAGGCAACTTTGTCCAGGGCGTGTCCCAGAAAGCCTTCAACGATGGCATTGACCCGAAGCTGTTCTTCGATGTTCACAATAAAGTCTTTGTGTTTGATCTCTGGTGGTACTACGACCCCGCGAAGACCAAGCCGGTCAATATCTCGGTCTCGGAGACGGCGGATCCGAGAGGCGCATGGAATACCTACCCGATCTCGATCACGCAGGCCGTGGACGGTGGTGGCAATGGCTACAGTCGCAAGTGGCTGGGCTACAGCTTCCCCGGTGGCCCCGAGCGCACGATTGTGATGAAGATGGCCGAGCTCAAGTCCGG
>JANNDD010000923.1:0-1696 GCA_031387365.1 Armatimonas sp.
GCCTCAGGATGGGCTTCCCAGAGCTTGGTGCTGCCCTCAATATCGGTGAAGAGTAACGTGATCGTGCCGCTGGGAGTTGCCATGGTCTATTTTAACGGATTTTCCAGCGCTTGTTTCACATACGCATCCCACTGCGCCTGCCAGAGCGCGGCCATTTCTTTCACGCGCTCCGGGTGTTTTGCCGCCAGGTTCTCGGTCTCCGCGCGGCTCTCTTTGAGGTTATAGAGCTCCCACGGTGCGTCTTTCCCCGCCGCAACAATCTTCCAGTCCCCCACCCGTAGTGCCCGATTTCCCTCGTGTGCCCACCAGAGCGAGTCGTGGGTGAGGCCACTATCGGCGGCAAAGAGTGGTGTCAGGCTCTTTCCCGGCGCGGCGTGACCGAGTTCTGTGCTTCCTCCGGCCAGCTCTAAGATGGTCGGCACGACATCCACTAAGTGCGCTGGAGTTGTCCGAAGTGCGTTATTGGCCGAAATCCCCTTGGGCCAGCTCACGATCAGCGGAGTGGAGATGCCGCCCTCGTGCACCCAGGTCTTGTGGCGGCGGAGCGGCGTGTTGGCGAGGCTTGACCAACCGGGGCCGATGCTTAAGAAAGTGCCATCGGAGCCCATCGGGGGCGAGAGATCGTGACCGTCGCCGCGCACCATCATCTCCGCGCTCGCCCCATTGTCGGAGAGGAAGAGCACGAGAGTGTTGTCTGTCGCGCCCATCGCCTTCACCTGCTCCATTACCCGCCCGATATTCTGATCCATCCGATCCACCATCGCCGCATGGATCGCCATCTTGGTCGCTTGAAAGGCTTTCTGCTCTTTTGTCAGCGAGTCCCATGCCACGGGGCGATTGACTTCATTTGGCCCGAGCTTCTTGATCGCCTCGGGGAACGCATACGGCGGCCCCACCTCGCGCTCGATCTCGGAGAGCTTACTCGCGGCGATCCCAAGCTGCTGTTGCTTCTTGTAGCGCACCTCGCGGAGGGCGTCCCAGCCTTTCACATAGGCATCTTTGTAGCGGGCGATATCCTCGGGGAGCGCCTGCACCGGAAAGTGTGGCGACGTGAACGCGAGATAGGTAAAAAACGGCTGGCCTTTGTACTGCGCGTCGTGCTCTTTGAGGCACTGGATCGCGTGATCCGCAATATAGGTGGTGGAATAGTAGCCACTCTTGGGGTCAATCGGCGCGAGCGGTTTGTCGTCGAGCGTGTGCTCTTTGGCGGCAAAGTATCTATCGTGATCATCAAGGCTGTAGCTACGCTCAAAGCCGTTTTGCAGCGGCTTGCCATCAACATGCCACTTCCCCGAGTGGTACGAGCGGTAGCCCAGCGACTTCAGGCGTGTCGAGAGCAGCGGTGCCCACTCCGGCCGAGTGCCCCCATTGCCGCTTTTTATGCCTGGAACTGTATCGCGGCGCACCTGCTGAGCGTAGTAGCCCGTGAGCAGCCCCGCTCGGCTCGGCCAGCAGCGCGCGGTGTTGTAGAACTGGGTGAAGCGTAGGCCGTTCTTGGCGAGCGTGTCTAGGTTCGGGGTCTTGATCTCGCTGCCGTAGCAGCTCAGATCCGACCAGCCCATGTCATCGGCAAGAATCAGCACGACATTGGGCTTCTCTGCCGCGCGAACCGTGAGGGGCAGTGCGAGGGCCAAGGCAAGTAAGAGAACTAAGAGTCCGGTGCTCATCATGATTTGTTTTTCTTCTTTTTGTTTTT
>JANNDD010000944.1:0-3580 GCA_031387365.1 Armatimonas sp.
TATAAAACTCCTGCACCTCAGACGTTTTTATTGGGCTTATTGATCCCAGCTCATCTTGCCGTTGATGGAGATCGAGTAGGTGGTCTGGCGGTCGTTGAGCATGGAGAATGCGGCCCAGATCAGCTCGGCCATGAACTCACCCACGATCAGGCCAAACGCGATCTGCCGGAGCTGTCCATAGCCCTTGAGGCCATAGAAGCGCTGGACGAACACCTTCACGATCAGCACGATTAAGAGCCCGAACCAGTAGTAGTCCACCCCGAAGTTCATCGCCAGCGCGTAGCCCGCTGGGTGTAGCCAGAAGCCAGGGATACGGAAGCGCAGGAAGTCCAGTAGCATCACCGTGGTGAATCCGCCCGCGACGGCGAGCATGGCGGTGGGATTGGGGGGACGGGGGGTGGAGAGGATATTGCTAATAAAGCCCCCCAGCTCGCCGGAGACCCAGCTCACGGGTGTGTAGCGGTAGCCAAAGTAGATGTGTGCCAGAAATCCCGCCACGGTGCCTAGGGGGATGGCCAGAAAGAGCGCTAGAAACATGCCTTTGGCCGAGAGCTTCCCCCGGTCCGCCAGATAGAGCCCCTCCATCAGCGACGGCATGGTATGTGTCCGGTGAATCCGGTTCATGAAGTGGAATGTTGCGAGTGTCCGCGTGAGCAGCTCGTTGGAGAGGCCCGCGCTGCCGTGAAAGTCTAAGACGAGCTGGTGGGGCCCCATAAACGCCATCTCGTGGGTGGGAGCGCCCAGCGACGCCCGGAGCCGTGTGACCGCCACGCTGAAGGCGAGAAAGAGCAGTACATAGAGCAAGATGAAGGGCAGGGGAAGGCCGATCCCGACACCGATAGCTGCGGTGCCCGCGATGCAGACCAGCAGCAGGGCAAAGAGAAACCGTGCAGGAAGCCCTCCGCTCGGATCGCGCTCGCCGCTGTTGATCTGCACCCAGAGCTGCTTTAAGTGCGGCCTTGCCAGCCAGAGCGCACTCACAAAGAGCCCGATAAACGCTCCCCAGCTCTGCTCGGAGAAATACGGCGGGCTGGGCGTGAGCCCGCCGCCGCCAAAGACCCCCTGCTCGTTGCCGATACTGTAGGCGATAATCTGCTGCGCCTTTCGGACAAAGAAAAACACGAGAAGAGAAAAGAGTAGGTCCGTGGGCATGAGAAAGCCCAGTGCTGAGAGATACGGAAAGATCCCGACAGGCGTCCAGCCGGTCTGGTTCCACGGCGGCGAGACAAAGGCGCGGTTGAAGTCGCCAATAAAGCGAATATTGAAGTGCGGGAGCTGAGGGTACAGAAACGAGAAGCCGTTGAGCATGTCAATAGCAAATACCACGGCGAAGCTCCCCCAGAATAGCTTGTTCTTCCAGAGGGGGGTCTGCCCTGGCACACTCTCCTCGGTGAGGGCGAGAGGGAGCTGCACTAGGGGAAACGCGAGGCGCTCTTTGTGAACCCACTGGTCTTTGAGCAACGCGCTGATGCAGAGCATCGCCGTGGTGACCAGCGTGAGAAGCAGCGTCCACGCCCCGATCTTGGGCCACCAGAGCGGCAACTGGGAGACGAAAAAGCCAAAGGTCTTGCCGCCCTCCCCAAAGGCTTTGAGGGGCGCGGGGTCGCGGAAGAAGAACCAGTCGTGGACGTAGGGCAGAATATAGGTGCCGTAGCGTGGGTTGTTGGAGGAGTAGACCGCAAAACCGTAGCTCGCCGGAGCGACCATGTCCATCCACTCGCCGCTCATGGCGCAGGCAATTGTGAGCATGGCATAGACCACCGCGATCTCCCGCCCGTTGAGCGCCCACTTCGGTAGCACTCTTCGCACGGGGACATTGAGTAGCGCCAGGACGATGGTCAGGGCCAGTGGCGGCACCATCAGCGAGAAGATTCGGTCAATGACCTGGTCTTGCGCCCAGTAGCAACACACAGGGATTAAGAGCAGTCCCACCAGAAGTGGGCGAAGAAGGGCTAACATGGTCTATAATTTCTACTACGGTGCAACCATAATCCTGCCGACATCGTCTTTAGGTATATCGCCCCGATGAACCGGGGCGTCTTATTGTCGTCGCAGGCTCCGACACGAAGGCCCTCCGGGCCATGGGAGCGACCACATCGAGGAGAGAGAACCATGATCTCGGATGAGCTGAAACAAAAGATTGACGACTGGGTGAAGCGCGAGGGCCGCAACGAGTACGGCGACCCCAAGGACACCCTCTACGCAGGCGGCAACCCGCTCTTCGACGAGCGCTCGCCGGGCCTCAAAGATCGCTATGAGTATATTTTAAAGCGCAATCCCAAACTACAAGAGGAGCTTGAGAAATGAAATCCCCAAAATACCAGGCGGGGGGCAACCCCAAGTTCGATGAGCGCACGCCCGAGGTCAACAAAGACCGGCAGGTGGCAGGTGTTAGCCCGCACTTCAACGAACAAAAAAGCCCGCTTGACCTCGTGACTCCACTCGCTAAAAAGAAATCATTACCCATTCGGAGGATCAAACCATCATGACCAAATCTCTGAGAAATACGTTAGCCACCCTCGGCATCGCCGCCGCCGTCGGTGCCACTGCTGTACCTATGCTCTCAATCTGGACACAGAAAGAGAGCTACGAATCGCTTAACGACAATGATCCACTTGGCGCACTCATCAAGCTGAACGCGCCATACGATTTCCGCCCTAAGCTCTCGGGGGCGATTCTGGTGGACTTCAACGACGGCACAAGCGACGCCGATATTCAAGCGTTTGCAACTAAGTACGGCCTGAAGCTCGCCCCGAACTCCATCGAAGCCAAAGACAACCGCCTGTATCGCGTCATCGAAGGCAAAGCCGACCTCGAAACCCTGCGCCACGACTCCCGCGTCCAGGTCGCCGAGCCCGAGATTACGTTCCATCTGGAGCAGACTGCCGTCAAGTGGAACTACACCCTACGGCATCGCGATGCAGGGCCATGGGTTCGCGTGATTGACCCAACAGTCGAAACCACCAAGATGCTTGATCCGACGGTGCATAATGACGGCGATCACTGGGCCTATCAAGCTGTGGATAAAGTGAAGGTAGACCAACGTTATCTCAAAGCAGGCTTACGGCTTCTGAATGAGGGAATGCTGGGTACCAAACCCAACGATCCGCTCTATGACAAGCAGTGGAACTTCCGGATGATTGACACGGAAGGGGCTTGGGAGCGGACGCGGGGCAAGGGCGCGGTTGTCGCGGTGATTGATACCGGTGTCACTAAGGCGCGGGACTTCAAGCAGACCACGTTCACGGCCGGCTACAACTTTGTCAGCAAGACCGCCAACGCAGACGACGACCATGGGCACGGAACCCATGTCGCGGGGACGATTGCTGAGTCCACCAACAACAACGAGGGCGTCGCTGGGATCGCGTTTGAGGCGACCATCATGCCGCTGAAAGTGCTTTCCGCTGAGGGCAGCGGCACCAGCGCCGATATTGCCGATGCCATCCGCTTCGCGGCTGACAAGGGCGCGAACATCATCAACATGAGCCTTGGCTCGATGTACCCCTCCGATGTGATCCACGAGGCGTGCAAGTACGCTCGCAAGAAGGGGGTCACGATTGTCTGCGCGGCGGGCAACTCC
>JANNDD010000949.1:0-1027 GCA_031387365.1 Armatimonas sp.
GGCCCGTTACTCGCTTGGGGCGACTCTAATACTCTAACACAAACTGTGTAGAAACCTCTCCTCCCCAGCCCTCCTCTCCCGGACGCTCATTCTTCGCTGGGAAAGGAGGGAGCCTGAGGGTGGATTGGCCCCTTTCCCAAGGAGGAACGACTGCCCGGGAGAGGGGGTGGGGAGAGGTTTTGTCTAACGTTTACCGTCCTCGGAAGCTGTCCGTGGGTTTGGCCATGCCCACATTAGGGCGGCGTCCTCGGAGCTTGGTGTTGCTGAGCGCGGCCATCACCTGCTCGGCGTGCGCGGCAGGAACCTCGAAGAACGTCACCCGATCCAACACGTCAATCGTCCCGACGGATTTGGGTGGCAGGCCAGTTTCATTGAGAATGGCTCCAACCAGATCCGAGGGGCGCAGCTTATCCGCACGGCCCATGCTCACAAAGAGGCGCACCATTCCGGCCTCGGGCTGCTCGCGCTGTGCGGCCAGCTCGTCATCGCGCGAGGAGTCGCTGGATGCGCCCGCTGCCGTGGCTTCCCACAGCAGCTGGAGCGCGGCGGCGGCGATATCGGCGATGTCATGTGTCTCCGAGAGCTCGCTGACAATGGGGTACTGTCCCTCGAAGCTGCCGCCTGTCTCTAAGCGTTCGGCCAGTTTGGTGGCGAACACTTCACGGCGGCGCACGGCGATATCGGCGGCGCTGGGAACCCGCAGAGGCGTGATCTTGGCACCGATCTGGTACTCGAAGCGCATGAGGTTGCGGCGGTCACGGGGCTCGATCAAGCTCAGTGCATCACCCTCACGGCCCGCCCGCCCGGTGCGTCCGATGCGGTGGATGTACTGCTCGACATCAAAGGGCAGGTCAAAGTTAATGACATGGGTCACGGACTCGATATCCAGTCCGCGCGCCGCCACATCGGTGGCCACGAGAATATCCGCTTGGCCGTCCTTGAACTTCTTCATCACCCGGTCGCGCTCGGACTGTGCCATGTCGCCGTGGATCGGTTCGGCGGAGTAGCCTCTGACACTCAGCGTTTC
>JANNDD010000021.1:0-19389 GCA_031387365.1 Armatimonas sp.
TTTTGAGCAACCCGCGCAAACCCACGATGGCCTTCGGAGGGCCGGGCGGCGGAGCAGGCAGCCCCTTTGGTGGTGCCAATATCTCGGACTTGCTCATGAAGCAGCTCGGTGTCACGGATCTGAAAAACGTCCCCAGTGGCAACTATAAAGTTCAGCTCCCTGGCCCTGACGGCAACCCCGTGACAGCGGACGTGCGAGTCAACAACGACGGTGACAACACCAGTATCGCCGTTCGCATCGGGACGACAAGCACAATCCCGCCACAGTAGAGAAATCCAGCTCCGTTCTCAGAGTAGAACGGAGCTGGGAGCTGCTACAGCCTCGCAGCGGCCCAGAGCGCGGCCCCGATAATCCCGGCTTCGTTTTGGAGCGCGGCAGGAACGACGGGTGTTCGGAGTGAGAGCAAGGGAAAGAACTTGTCGGCTTTCTTGCTGACTCCCCCGCCGACGATGATCAGATCGGGCCAGAAGAGATTCTCGATGGCAGTGAGATAGCGGTTCACCCGCTTGGCCCACTTTTCCCAGGAGAGATCCTCGCGCTCACGGGCGGAGTCGGCGGCGTAAGTCTCGGCGTCCATTCCCTTAAGCTCGATGTGCCCCAGCTCGGTGTTCGGAATCAGCTTGCCGTCTAGGATCAGCGCGGTGCCAATTCCCGTGCCCAGCGTGCACAGAAAGATCAGGCCGTCTTTCCCCTTGCCCTCGCCAAACGTGGCCTCGGCAAGCCCCGCGACATCGGCGTCGTTGCCAATCGCCACCGGAGAGCAGCCCGTGGCCTCAGCGATCATCCCGGCGGCGTCTTTACCGATCCAGCTTTTGTCAATATTGGCCGCTGTTGAGACCGTCCCGTACTTCACCACGGCGGGAAAGCCCACCCCAATGGGGCCTTTCCAGTCGAAGTGCGCCACGATCTGTGCCACGGTTGCCACCACGGCCTCGGGGGTGGCGGGCTGTGGCGTCTCCAACCGAAAACGCTCCCCAATCAGCTCGCCCGTGGTCACGTCCACCGGGGCTCCCTTAATACCCGTCCCACCAATATCAATACCTAAAATAATCGTCGGTCTCACTGCCGCCGCTGTTGCCGTTGCTCGTCGCGCCATAGTGCCCTCCGGGGCAGTAGTTTCGTCGCAGCTTAACATTTTTCCTCCCTCATTCAAGCCCTAGGACAGGGAGGGGCAACGCGTGTGGGGTTGAATTCAGCTCCAGTGTCGGGTACAACGCAGGGGCTTTTCATGCAACTAATCTCAACTTCCCTTGACAGCGGCTGGGAGCTGGCCGAGCGCCTCCCCGCTGGCCGCGACCTCTTTCTCCTCTCTGGCGGCGAGAAGCTCTGGCTTCCGGCAACGGTTCCTGGCCATGTCCACACGGATCTGGTAAAAGCAGGTGTCATTGCGGATCCCTTCAAGCGCCTTGCGGAGTGGGGCGCACGCTGGGTGGATGAGTCGGACTGGACCTACCGGACGAGCATCTTTGTAAACGCTGAGCGGCTAGCGGCACGCGGAATAGGAGGCAGGCATTTTCTGCACTTTGCGGGCCTCGACACACTCGCGCGGGTCTTTCTCAATGGCAAGTATCTTGGGCAGGCCGACAACTACCACAGAGCCTGGCGCTTTGATGTGACAGAGCATCTCAAAGAGGGCGAGAACGAGCTGCGTGTTGAGTTCGACTCCGCGCTACGAGTTGGCCGTGAGAAAGCTGCGGCCTATATCGGCGATGGGAGCAGCGACCGGGGCAAGACCACGTACTTTAACTTCCCTCCCCGCGCTTTTGTCCGTAAGCCGCAGTACATGTTCGGCTGGGACTGGGGCCCGGAGCTGGTCTCCTGCGGTCTAAGCGGCTCGGTCGAGCTGCTCACGGTTCCCGTTGCCGAGATTCTCCACTGGAAGATGAACTACACTTTCATTAGCCCCAGTGTAGTAGACATTGACTTTGCCATCACGCTCCGGAAATACGACAGCCAGCCGCTTACCGTAAAAGCGGTGCTCTTTGCGTCGGGGGATACCACGCCGTCCACGGTGCTGGAAGGGCCACCGGGCGAGTACACCGTGCCACTCCAGATACGCAGCTTTGTCACCGAGCGCTGGAACCCTAATGGCGTAGAGGGGCCACGCAAACGGCACTTATTAAATCTGCGCCTGCTCACCGTTCCCGACGATCAGGGCGACGAACCCGAGCCGCTTCATCGCATCGCAGCATCGGTGGGATTCCGCACCGTGGAGCTAATCCAGGAGCGTGATGCCGACGGCATGGGCGAGTCGTTTCAGTTTAAAGTCAATGGTCAGCCGCTGTTTATTAAAGGCGCGAACTGGATTCCGGATCACAGCTTGCCCACCACGATTACCAAGCACCAGCTTCGGCAACGGCTCACGGCGGCGCGTGATGCGGGCTTTAATATGCTCCGAGTCTGGGGCGGTGGCCTCTACGAATCCCTAGACTTCTACAGCCTCTGTGATGAGCTGGGGATTCTGGTCTGGCAGGACTTTGGCTTCGCGTGCGCAACCTATCCCGACGATGACCCGGCGTTTGTGGAGAGTGTCCGCGCAGAGGCGGTCGCCAATGTGCGGCGGCTTCGGCACCACCCGAGTCTGGCGCTCTGGTGTGGTGGCAATGAGAATGTTGAACTGCACCAAGGGCGCTGGTCGGGGAACGATCAGGCGACGAAGTTCTACGGTGAAAAACTGATCCTCGACACGCTGCCCGAGGTGCTGAAAATAGAAAACCCTCAAACTCCCTACTGGCCCAACTCTCCCTACGGCGGCGTGGACTGCCGGGATGAGAACAGCGGCGACAGTCACTACTGGAATGTCTGGCACTCCAAAGAACCTGGCTCCAATGGCGACTGGAGCAACTACGAAAAGTGCGACACGCGCTTCTCCAGTGAGTTTGGATTCGCCGCGCCCGCAGGGCTGACGGCCTGGAAGCACGCTCTCGCTCCCGAGGATCTCACGGTGCGCTCCCTGGGATCCCGCTGGCACGACAAGACACGCAAGGGCTACGAGACCTACCTAGGTTTTATCAAGATGCACTTCCCTGAGCCGCAGTGCTTCGCGGACCTAGTCTACTTTGGTCAGTGCAACCAGGCGCTAGCGTTTGCCTTTGGAATTGAGCACTGGCGGCGACGTAAGGGCCGCTGTGGGGGGACACTCTTCTGGCAGCTCAACGACTGCTGGCCCACCCACTCCTGGGCCGTGATTGATAGTGCGGGCGAGCCCAAGCTGGCCTACTACGCCATCAAGCGTGCCTACTCCCCTCTGCTACTCTCCTTGCGGCGGGCAGGGCGCTCTATCGAGGCGCATTTGGTTAACGACCGGCACCAGGATATCCCTGGGCAGCTCAGCGTGCAGCTACTAACCTTTGAGGGCGAGCCGGTCTCACTGGCGGAGCAAGCGGTCACAGCTCCGGCCAATGCGGCCTCGGGAGCCCAGCTCGCGCTCGCCATCCCTGGCTTTATCGCGGATGCTGGCACCGATGTCTTCGTCCACGCTCTCTTCCGCCCCGAGAGCGGCGAGCCTGTCGAGAGTTTCTTGCTCCTAGCCGATCCTAAAGACCTTCGCCTGGCCGATCCTGGCTTCCAAACGCAAGTGGGGGAGCACTCCATCATGATCGAGGTGCAGCGCTTCGCCGCGTTTGTCACCCTGTACTTTGAGGGAATCTCGCAGCAACCTCAGCTCTCCGACAATGGCTTCTTTCTCGCGCCGGGCCAGAGCCGGACGATTTCGGTCAGCCATCTGCCGGATCACCAAACACTAGCGCAGCTTGCGCCACAGCTCCGTCTCCGCAGACTCTAAAACTTCATAGGATCTGCCGATAATCTCGGCAGAATGTTAAGTGGGCAAGCAGAATATCGTAGTTCCGGCGCACTTCCTCGGGCGCTGGCCCAGGCGCGTTGCCTTATCTGGCAAGCACAGGTACACGCACTCCCGCTGAAAACAGAAAGTTCTCCTCTCTTTGATGAGGAGCAAGAAACCTATCTACACTGGGATTTCCAGCTCCTCTCCGACAAGAGTTCAACAAGCTGGCTGCCACTGGAATCACAGCCGGGCGATCTGTTCGTGGATACCCTAAACCGAGCTCGTTTTCCACAGGAGCAGAGCCAGCTTGACAGCCACTGTGTCCAGACACTTAAGCGGGGACAGGCAAACTATAACCAGAGCTTTCGGATTCGCCTGCGAGATGGCTCGATCCGCTGGCTACTCGAAACTGTCGAGGTGCACCCTGTGGCCGAGAACCACTGGGAGTTCACCGGCATCTGGGTAGATATTACCGACCTGAAAGAGGGCCAAGAGCGGTTCGACCTGCTGATGCGCAGTGCGCGCTGCCTCGTCTGGCAGGCTCGTGTGGATCGGCTCCCCATTACCGATACCGAATCCGAAGTACAAGCGCAGGCCCAGGGAACCCGTGAACTCGGTATGTATTTCCGCTGGGGCGAGGCATCGGCACTGGATGAAGAGTCGGCTCAGCGCTGGCTTCCGATCCTGCGCCAGGCAGAGCACAACTACGCAGTTGATCTCTACCTGGCACGCTCCCGGGAAGATCGGGCACGGAGTATCCATGCGAGTGTGGTCGCGCTGACTCAGGGACGAAGCTCCTACGCACTAGAGTTCGGGATTCGCCTGGAAGATGGATCCTCTCGCTGGCTCCATGAGGAAGTGCAGATCCTGCCACAGGCGGACGATCACTGGCTGCTGGTTGGCATCTGCCTGGATCGCACAGCCCAGCACCTCGCAGAGGAGCGACAGCGCCGTATGCTCACTAGCCTGCGGGGCCTTTTCTGGCAGGCTCGGGTCACACAGGTTCAGGATGCGCAAGGCCATGATGTACTAGACTGGGATATCTGGATTCTGGATGAGGAAGCGGCACTACGCTGGCTCCCGATCCAGCGTCAGCCAGGCAAGCTTTTTGTGGATGACTTTTACCGGGTGCGCTCAACAGAGGTGCGCACGGCGAACAATCAGCTCGCCACACAGACAATCTCTTCCGGGGGCACCACCTACCAGCAAGAGTTTCCCATCCCCCTCGCTGATGGCTCCGTACGCTGGCTACGCGAGGATGTTCAGATTGAGCCACTCACCCCCGGTTTCTGGGAGCTGACAGGCATCTGTATAGATGTCACGGATCACCATCTCTCTGAGGAGCTGCTCGCCTACCGTGCGCTCCACGACCAGCTCACGGATCTGCCCAATCGCCGTGCACTCCAAGAGCGCCTGGAGACACTTCTGGGCTCGGATAAGAACCATCCGGCACTCTTGTTTTTAGATTTAGACAACTTCAAGGTCATTAATGACAGCCTGGGACACCAAGTCGGCGACAGCGTTCTTCAAGCGGTCGCCCAGCGCCTTCAAGATGCACTCCCCGATACGGCGGAGCTCTTTCGTCTCGGAGGCGACGAGTTCACGGTTCTGCTGCCTCACACACCCATCTCCGACTCTCCTACGGAACTTGCTCGGCACATCCAGCAGCAGCTCAATGAGCGCTTTGAGATCGCCCAGCGTACGTTTATTCTCAGTGCCAGTATCGGAATCGCCGAAACCCTCACTCTAGATCCATCAGAGCTGCTTCGTCACGCGGATACCGCGATGTACCAGGCAAAAAAGAGTGGAAAATCACGCTATGCCGTCTTTGAAACCAGTCTGGAGACGAGTGCTCATGCACGCTTTGAGCTGGAGCGGGAGCTGCGCCGTGCTCTGGAAACAGAGGAGATTCATCCGTACTTCCAGCCCATTATTGACTTGGAGACGGGTCAAGTTCTCAAACTAGAGGCACTGGCACGCTGGAAACACCCCGAGCGCGGCTTTATTCCTCCCACGGAGTTCATCCCTATCGCGGAGGAGACGGGCTTGATCCTACCTCTAGGGCTGCATGTACTAAGACAATCTTGCCAGACAGTGCGCCACTGGCACCAGCTCGGCCTGCCCGTCGGGGTGAGCGTGAATGTCTCCGCGCTTCAGCTCAAAGACCCTCACTTCCTAGACTCTTTGCACCGAGTGCTTACACAGACAGGCATCCCCCCCGCCTCTCTCACCCTAGAGATCACGGAGACGGTTCTCATGAGCAATAATATCAACAATCTGCGCCTCTTAGAGGATCTCACCGGCAAGGGGATTCAGCTCGCGATTGATGACTTTGGCACGGGATACTCTTCGATGGCCTACCTCAGCGAACTCCCCGTTCAGACTCTCAAGATCGATTGCATGTTTGTCCAACAGCTCGCCGATGACTCACGTCAAAAGCGTGGCAGTAAGGCTATTATCCGTGCGGTCGTGGCCTTAGCACGCTCGCAACAGATGCAGGTCACGGCTGAGGGTATAGAGACGGAGCTCCAGCTTCAGCAGCTCCGAAGCCTTGGCTGCGATTTTGGTCAGGGCTACTACTTCGCACGCCCTCTGTGTTTTGAGGACGCCACCGCGTTTCTGCTACAGCAGCACAGTGCTTTCAAGAGTCGCCCTCTGCTTCCGAACACCCTACTTCGCGCCGCCTAGCAGGAGGTTTTCAATGCCGCCCTGTCGAACTCTTCGGCCATGGCAAGAACACTCGCACTCCTCGGAGGCTCACCTCTCCACCCGCAGCCTTGGCCGGACTGGCCAGTCTGGGATGCGCGCGAAGAGGAAGCAGTTCTGCGTGCACTCCGCAGCGGACACTGGGGCCGCCTCACGGGGCCGGAGGCAGCGGCCTTTGAGAACGAGTTCGCGACTTTCCAGGAGTGCCGCTACGGAGTTGCCACCCCATGCGGGACGACCGCGCTCAAGCTAGCACTACTAGCACTTGGCATCCAAGCAGGCGATGAAGTGATTGTGCCGCCGTATACGTTCGTCGCCACTGTAGGAGCCGTGATCCAGTGTAATGCGGTTCCAGTCTTTGTGGATATTCACCCGGATTCCTACTGCCTAGACCCAGCACGCGTCGCACAAGCCATCACCCCCAAGACTCGTGCTATTATCGCCGTCCACCTGGGGGGGATGCCCGCCGACCTAGACACTCTGTGTGGCTTCGGGCTCCCCGTGATCGAGGATGCATCCCATGCACATGGCAGCGTCTACAAAGGCCGCAAGGTGGGTGGGATTGGTGCGATGGGCTGCTTCTCGTTCCAGGCCAGCAAAAATCTCAACTGCGGCGAAGGGGGAATCGTGCTTACCAACGACGAAACGCTCTATCAAAAAGTGCGGGCCGAGTCGGAGTGGGGCGTGGGCTCCAACGGCCAAATTCTGGGCAGTAATTTCCGGATGACCGAGCTCCAGGCGGCACTTCTTCGTGCCCAGCTCACGCGCCTCCCGGAGCAAGCCGGCCGTCGGGACGCCAATGGAAAAATACTCGACACTCTCCTGGCGCAAGTTCCCGGAATCCGGCCATTGCCCCGAGCTGCTCTTGGCTGCGATGTGCACGGCTACCACCTCTATTCCTTCCGCTACGATGAAGCCGTTTGGGAGCTGCCGCGTGCCACGTTTATCCGTGCGATGCGTGCC
This sequence comes from Armatimonas sp., assembly GCA_031387365.1. GTDB lineage: Bacteria > Armatimonadota > Armatimonadia > Armatimonadales > Armatimonadaceae > Armatimonas. The sequence continues at coordinate 7,457 of JANNDD010000021.1, forward strand.
GAGGGGATTCCCGTGGATCCCGGCTACACGTCTCCTTTGTACGACTGGCCGGTCTTCGCGCATAAGCACTTCGGCCCCTGGGATGCGAGCCGCGTCGGCTTTGCAGCGCCTGAAGTGCACCGTGCCAACTGCCCTGTGATGGAGCGTGTGAGCCGCCACGAAGGCTGCTGGATCAAACAAAGCGCCCTCCTAGCGGAGGGCGACGAAGTTGCTCTAATTGCAGAAGCCACCCATAAAATCTGGAACAACCGCGATTTGCTTGCAGATTTCCAGAGCTAGGTCTATCAGCACCATTGATTTTGAGCTATACTGCACTAACGAATAAACGATTCCCCTAGAAATTCCCGGAGAAAACTATGCGACGCTATTTCTTAGTCCTTGCTATTGTTGGTACTATTGCGACAACAATGATTGGCTGTGGAGGTTCCACAGGCGGCGGCCCAACGACACCAACTGCTGTCCCTACCGCCATTCCTACAGCAGTACCCACCCCAACACCAACACCTGCTCCTAGCCGTAGCTATCAGTTAGCAGTAAGCGGTGCCCGTGGCAGTGTCCCTCTCACGGTGAATGGTGTTGCAAGTAGCGTGGTTCCAAGCACCCCTAGTAACATTTCAACCCTACTCAGCGGTAGCAACCTCCTAGGAGCACCAGCAACTTATGGAGATCGTGCCTTTGTTGCCTGGCAGCGCAATGGAACCAACTTCAGCACCACTCCCACACTTAACTCGCTGCCAAGCGAGCTAACCAACGGCGATACGATTACCGCGCTCTACGGCCCCGGTGGCACCCGTTCCGGCCTGCTTGCCCCCAACTACAACAAGACCGATTACTCGTTCTGGCCCAGTGCAAAACTCCCCCTGAAGATATTCTTCGATGCCTCTGTCTCGGACGATCAAAAAACCCTTATGCTCAAGGGAATCCAAAGATGGATGGATGCTCTGGGAGGTAGCGTGACGTATAACATTGTCGGTGCCAAAGGCGATGACACGATAGTCTTAGAAATGGGGGCGGTCGCTATTGCGGTCGGCCAGACGATCACAACGACCTCGTCGTCTACCCCTCCCAAACCACTCATCAATGCGACGATAATCTTTGATCCCACAAAAATCCCAGCACTCACCACCCAAGATAACCGCAATATTTTCATCGCCCTGGTAACTCATGAGTTCGGTCATGCTCTGGGAATCAATGGAGGGGGTGTCCAGGGACACAGCGATGATCCAAACGATATTATGCACCAAGTCGTAAGTGTCGACTCGGCGACGATCACGCTACGGGACATCAATACCATGATGAATATCTACGACTTCATTTATGATGGTCGTCATCGCCCGGTCAGCCGCACCCAAGCGAATGGCGAGCGTGTCACGCAGACTATCGCCTGCAACGTGCGCTGGCACTAAGGCACAAAAAAACGCCCCACGAGCCTAGCTCGTGGGGCGTTTTTTTATTTTCTAGTCGAGCGGGATGCCCAGTTTCTTGAGCGCGGGCTCTACTCCTTCGGGGATATCTTTGGAGCCTACAAATGTCGCCGCGACATTGCCGTCCTTGTCAATAATGTAGGTTGTCGGAATTCCACTGACATTGAAGAGCTTGCTCGCAACAGACATAGCGTTGTCTTTAGCAGCAATATCAAAGAGCAACGGGAAACTAAACTTCGCCTTGTTCTCTGGCACCCATTTATCATAGGCCGCCTTCTCGTCCCAGACACAGACCCCGATCACGGTCACATCACTGCGTCCCTTGATCTTCTGCCAAGTCTTCTCAATGTGAGGCATGGTCTGCATACACGGGCCACACCAAGTTGCCCAGAAGTCCATCACAACCACTTTACCCTTGAGATCGGAGAGTTTTATGGGCTTGCCCTCAAGCGTGTAGACCGTAAAGTCCGGTGCAGGCGTGCCTGCGGTAAGCAGGGGGCGGCGCGGGGCAGCGGCGGCAACTTTAAGGGGCTTGCGTTCACTGGGGATCAGGCCGAGGTTCTCGCCGTTGGCGCTGATGCGCGCCTCATAGACCTTGCCGTCAAGCTCGAAGGGAGCACGGGCCTCAATGGTCTGTTTCTTCTTGTCATCGCCTTCCAAGATCAGCCAAACGGGCCGCTGGACGGTTTTCTCAGGAAGAAGCTCACCACGCTGATTTACCGCCTTGCCGTCATCGTTGAGGCGCTTGTTGTAGAGACCATCGGCATCGTTCTCCACCAGAGCCACTTTGTAGGTCTTCTCGCCCAGCTTCAGCTCCCCCATGCGGGCCGCCTCGCGGTAGTAGAGAAGCGTGTCCACGGAGCTTGAGACCATTCGGTAGAGTGCCAGCCCGTAGTCCGCCGTCGTTTCCTGGTTGTTGCGCCCACTATAGGTTGCCTTGGCGACGAAACTATTCGTGCCGTAGACCGTCCGCCCCTGAGCTTCATTTTTCTTGGTCCACTTGCCATCGCCATCATCGGTCAGATCGCCGTTGCCGTTGGCATCAAAGTACATCTTGAACTCGCCGCCCGCGGGCTCATCCACCACGGCGACATGGCTGGCTTTGGGGCCGCTGCCGAGCTTGATCACCGCATAGCGCGGCTTTCCCGCGTACGTCGGCTCTTTCGTAACTCCCTCGGGCTTTGTCTCACTCAGCTCCGTGCGAATCGGCATGTAGCCCAGCTTCAGCTCTTTTGCGCCGTCCGCTTTCAGGGTCAGTTTTGCCTGTGCGACGGGCGGTACCCGCTGTGCTTGCTGCTGCGCCATCAGTGCAAGTGGCAGAATCAGTGCTTGTAATATCATCTCTCAAGTTCCTTTCAGGCCCGCTCGCTCTCGCGGGAGTCCACCCAAACCATCAATAAAATCACCGGAAGCTGCTCCTCGGTTGCCTCATCGGCAGGTCCGTAAGAGTGGCGTTCCGCGCTCCAGAAGGTCGCTGCATCGCCTTCACCCAGCTCGTAGGTACGCCCCGCAACCGCGACTTTGGCGGAACCACGGAGGCAAAAGACTAGCTCCTCACCTGGGTGTGTGGTCGACTCACTCTCTCCATAGAGCTCCATGATTGCCGCATTGACACGCCCTCCGGGGAGGCGGCAGCGCAGCGACGAGAGCAAAACGGACTCATCCGCGGCGAGGGGTTCACGCCCCTCCTGAGCCCGTGCATGCAACGCAATTGTCTGATCTTCGTCGGGCTCGGGTTGTGTGAGCTGTGCAACATGCACTCCCAGCGCCTCACAGACCCGGTTCAGTGTCGAGTACGAAGGGGTCAGCCCTTTTTCCAGCCGTAAAATCGTGTTCTTATTGACTCCAGCTTTATCTGCCAGGTCACGAACCGAGAAATTCTGGCGCTGGCGAATGCGCTGAATGCGCGCCCCAAGCGTCTGTGGATCCATAGGGATTCAGTGTAGCCTATCCCCTCTACAGTGTCAATTAGTTCAGACAGTCTTAAATCCAATGAGCGGCAGTATCTTCTGATTTACCACCAAGCCAAACATCACCAGAAAGAACGCAATGGAGAGAATCAGCAGAGCTTGTTTGAGCGGCGTGGGGTGCAGTGAGCGAGGCAAGAAACGCCGATTAACAAGGAGGGCATGGATCATTGTGATCGCAATCGAGAGATTCGCCAAGCTCCCTCCAATCACCATCATCTTACTTGCGGAGAGCCCCGGGATCGCGAAGGCAATCAAGCCGTAAGTCACATAGGCGGCTGCAATCGAGTAGTAGACACGGTTGGCCTTGTGCGTGTCTAGCTTACGTGCCCAGTCCGTGCCAGACCAGATCACATCGGTCCACTTGCGCGCCGTGGCATCAATCACGTAGAACTGACCGGGGATCAGGATAACAAGCGCACAGAGCAGAATAACCGTCCCCACAAGTGGCCCGCGTACGGCTCCGATGTCTTGTGCCAGCGCTGCTGCCCACCGCCACTGGTCGCTCCCGTCTACGTTGCCGATCTTCAGATACTGCGCACCAAGTAGGCACGGCAGAAGCACCCCGATAATCGCGCCCGTTGCCCAGAGCAGCCACTGGTCAATGAGTAAGTACTTGAACCAGCCCGCGAAGCGCCGGGTCGTCTCCGGGCCGGGCCGACAGATCACGCCGATGTGTTGCAGTGTGAGATCGTGATCGCCCGTCGCGGAGGCAATCACTCCCACTTTACTGCCCATCCCCCAGCCTTTCTCCCGGACAAAGTTGCTCACCATGAGGTTGCCCAGCCCTCCCACACCTGCAAAGCCAGCGAGACCGGCCACGATGCTCCAGTCAATGTCGGGCTGGCCACTGGCATCCCGTGGGATGCGGGTGAAGTCCACCATGCCTCCGACAACTCTCAGCCAGGTATCACCCGAGACGAAGAAGATCGAGCAGGCTGTCATGCACACCAAGAGAAAAATTAGCTTCCCTGTGACCACCACCTGCACGGTATCAAAGATCTTCTTACCAAAGAGCGAGAGCGCCGCACAGGAGAGAAAGACGATGTAGCTAACAAGACGCACCGTATCAACGGGAATTGGGTCATTGGGGCCAAGGCGCAGCCAGGCGACAACCAGCACTTGGGCGGAGAGCCCAGCGAGCGTGGGAAACCAGCCAGCAAATTCTAATAAAATATAAAACCCGATCCAGAACTTGGGGCCGGGTTTGCAGCGCAGAAAGCCCGTCATGATCGGCTCGCCCGTACAGAGCGTGTAGCGCATCACCTCGGTGTTGAGCATGACTTGCGCGAGAATGGAAAGCAGCGCCACCCAGAGCAGTGCCCCTTGGTAGCGCGCCGCCACTTGCGGCCCCATGATCAGCTCGCCAGTGCCAATCGCGCCACCCGCTAGCACCAGACCGGGGCCAACAAGCTTCAGCAGATTCTTAAACGTAAATGGCTGTGGCTCCGGGAGCTCGTCCACTTTCCACGCCGGCAAACACCCCGGATCGGGGACTTCTTCGTCAGGAGTAGCACTCATGGCGTCTACTATACCAGTAGATCACCGACACGAATCGGTTTTCCAGGCACACAGAGCGGAGCAATTTGCGCCTCTTCGTCAAACTCTTGCTTACTGTCCCAGGCCTCACCATTGTTCTGGCGAAAAACCGTCAGTTGACCACGTTCTAAATCAAGCACCCAGTACTCGGCAACGCCTGCGCGAGCATAGAGCGCGGGTTTTCGGTTCAGATCTGTCTCATGGGTAGTGTCCGTGACTTCGACAATCAACAGAACGTCCTTACCCTGAGCGACTCGGCGCACGGGCTCCCTCAAGAGAAAGACATCTGGCTCGGGCCGATTGACCTTCTGGTCACTCTCCCGAATTTCGAGTGTCGCTTGCGAGCGGACGTAGCGTGGGGACTGCGCAAGCGAGAGGACATAAGAAAATACCAGTGACAACGATTCCGAACGAGGATAGTTCTGCACTTTGGAAATAATCTCTCCTTCAATCAGCTCGTAGCGCTCTTCTAGCAGGCCGGAGTTCTCTAAAAACTCGCAGGCAGTCCGAGTCAGACGCAGACGGCCACTAGGGGCAGGGTTCCAGAAAGTCTCGGGCAGGGCGACGATTGCCATAAAAATAACTTCCTATTCCACGTATAGAAACTCGTTGGCGGCCAGAAGAGTCTGGCACCAGGCTGCCCAAGCACGCTCGACAGGCACGACTTGCGCGGCACGAGAGAGAAAGCGTTTTGCCGTGCTGATCTCGCCGGGAAGCGGCAGGCGCTGGAAGGCCCGCTGGTAGGCCGCGCGGATTTTAGCGTCGTCACTGTCACCCGTCAGAGACTTTTCGAAGGCTTGTGCCTGTGCCATCACTAAAGGGCTATTGAGTAGGTAGAGCGCCTGTGGCGAGACAGTGGTCGTGAAGCGCTTGGCATTGACCATGCTCGGATCGCCAAAGTCGAAAGTGCCGAAGAAATCGTAGACGGCGTTGCGGATCACAGGGAGGTAGATCGCACGGCGCGGGGCATCGTACTGGGCTTTATTGGCCGACTGGTCGTTGGTGACATAGTCGTAGTTCTTGCTGCTGAGCAGCGTGCCGCCCATCGTGGTATCCAGTGTCCCCGCAACAAAGAGCAGGCTATCGCGCAGCGGCTCGGCATCTAACCGTCGCCGATTCTGACGCCAGAGCAGCTTGTTCTCGATATCTTTTTTCTGCCCCACGGGATCGGAGTAGCGGCTCGTGCGCTGGTACGTGTCGGTGAGTACGATTCGCCGGATGAGCTGCTTCATGCTCCAGCGATCATCCTCCACAAACGAGACCGCCAGATAGTCGAGTAGCTCAGGGTTGGTGGGCTTGTCGCCGCGTAGACCCCAGTTGTCTGAGGTTCCGACCAGCCCCTCACCAAAGAGCGCCTGCCAGACGCGGTTCACGGCAACACGCGCAGTCAGAGGATGCTCGGGCCGCGTCAGCCAGAACGCCAGCTCTTTTCGGCCGCTCGCTTTGGGCTGCTCCAGCGGCTGGCGCGTGCCCCCACAGAGCACCGACGGAAACCCGCGCTCAACGAGATCGCCTAGAGTCTGGGTATCGCCTCGGATATGAACTTTCACATCCTCGACCTTGGCGTTCTCGGTGACACACATCACACTGGCTCCCACGGGTTTCTTGCCCTCCACCGCTTTGAGAGCATCTTGCGCCACTTTCAGGGCCTTCTCCGCTCCTGTAAGATCGAGATCTGCCCCCGCCCCCCCCGCCGGAATGAGGGCGATGCGAGAGAAGTGTGGAATGGCTCCGTTGCGCTCAATACGAACCGTGCAGAGGCCTGGCTCAAGTGCTTGTACGCCCGCAGTCTCCCACCGCTGATCTTCTTCTTGCCAGCCGCCCGTGACACTATTTGCAATCTTCTTCCCAACATTTTTGCCGGCGACGGTTAGCACCACGGGCCGCGCCTCCTCGGCTGCGTAGCGCAAGTAGATCTTGTAGCGTCCCGCCTTCGGAACCGTAAAGTCCCACTCTCCAAAACTGGGCGAGCCGTCGCTATTAATGCTCTTGGGGCCGTAGTTTTCTTTTCCAAGATGCTCGCCGCGCACAAACGCGGAGGCATCGGCCAGAAGCGCTTTACCAGTGCCGTTGAGTGCATTGTCCAGTTTCTTTTTGGCGTCTTCCACACCTTGCTTCGCGGGCCCTACCGCTTTGTCGTAAGCAGCTTGCTCTACACGTATATTGAGGTTCGGCAGAGGCACAGGCTGCTCATACCACCGGGCAACGGTGCTGAGTTTCTCCATCGTACGGGTGGACTTGAAAATCCCCGCGAGGGCATAGTAGTCTTTGGTGGCGATAGGATCGAATTTATGATCGTGGCAGCGGGCGCACGCAACCGTCAGACCAATGACGGACTTTGTCACCACTTCGATCTGCTCGTCCACAATGTCCATGACCATTTTTTCTTTATCGGGCTCCGCCAGCACTTTGGGGCCGAGCACCAGGTAGCCCGTCGCCGTCAGACGACGGGTGTCTTCATCCTCGTTGCCGGTGCGCAGGAGATCTCCCGCAATTTGCTGCTGAATGAACTGGTTGTAGGGCAGATCCCGGTTCAGTGCCTCGATCACCCAGTCGCGGTAGCGCCAGGCGTTGGCATGTGCCGTGTTTTCGTCGAGGCCGTTGGAGTCGGCGTAGCGTGCTACATCCAGCCAGTGCCGTCCCCAGCGCTCTCCAAAGAATTTCGAGGCGAGAAGCCGATCCACTTGCTTGGCGTAGGCATTGGGCGCAGTGTCCGCCAGAAAACTCGCCATCTCGCTAGGTGAGGGGGGAAGCCCGATCAGATCAAAACTCACACGGCGCAAGAGAGTCCGTTTATCGGCTGGTGGCCCCGGAGTGATCTTGCTTTTGTAGAGCGCCCCCAGCACAAAGGCATCAATGCCACTTTTCTCAACCGGCGGCTCCAGCGGGCGCGTGGGCACGATAAACGACCAGTGTTTACCAATTGCCCTCCCCACCTGCCCATGCCCACCGGGGGTGACTTGCGGCCAGCCCGCTCCCTCTTTGACCCACTGCGCGATACTGCCAATCTCGGTATCAGATAGCTTGCCGCTCGGCGGCATCACGGGCTTCCCCCCCTCACTACGCATTCGCTTCAACGCATCTTGCGCCTTCGCCAGAGAGATCGGCTTACTCAAGTCTAGCCCAGCCTGCGGCGACTTCCCACTGTGGCAGATGCCACACTTTGCAAGCAGCAAAGGCCGCACTTTCGCCTCAAAGTGCGCCGATTGCGCGGGCGTGAGCTTGGACATTTCAGGATTAGACTGAGCGAGCGCAAAGCCCATCAGGCCCAGCGCGGGAATGGCGGAGGCAAGCAGCGACAACTTCATGGTGCTATTATAACCTCATGGGACAGATAAAGTTCGGAAATTTCCAGTGGGAAGTACGAAAATCTAGCGGATTGAGCGGCCCCGGCCCTAATATTTTTGATCCGGGCAATGTTTCGCTTCTTCCCAACGGGGATCTTAAGCTGAACGTGATACCGCGTGACGATATCTGGACCTGTGCGGAGCTGCAAACAACCGAACGGCTGGGGCTAGGCACTTATCAGTTTCAGCTTCGCCCGCTGGGGAGATAGCTCCAAGCCCTGTGGCAGCTTCACGATCTGGCCAACCATGGCCACCGTGCGCTCGGCGATGAGCGTGGCCTAATCGAGCGCTGGGAGTTCTCCGGTGATCTTTCCAAAGCCCCAATGCCACTGCACCTGAACTTCTGGCTCTTTCGTGGTAAAGCGCCTCAGGACGGCAAGCCCGCCTCACTGATTCTGCGCAAGCTAGACTTTACCCCCGCCTAAGAGCCCAGTTCGTCAGCCCTGGCGCGATTGTCTTCTCCTCTTTGACAACAAAGCCTCGACGGGTATAAAAGCGAACATTTTGCTCCGTCTGGGTTTCCAGATAGACTGGGAGCCCCTGGGCCTCCGCGCGCATAACGCCTTGCTCGAGAAGTGCTCCCCCGATTCCCTTCCCGTGCGCGGCGGGATCCACGGCAAGAAAGAAGAGATACCAGTGCCTCTCGGGCGCGTGCGTTGCGTGCATCTGTGTGAGGACGCGGTCTATTTTCAGCAACCCAGGCAGCGCCCAGCCGAGCTCCAGAGCAAACTGAGCAAACCCCGTCTGGAGCATGCGCGGGAAGGTCAAGTACTCCGTGCCCGGCGGCAACCAGAGTGCAACTCCTGTGCAATCCGCCGCGATGTCATGGGCACCGAAGCGCAGCGTGTAGTTGATGGCCGCCCGATGTAGCGCCGTCGCCGCACGAGTACGGCGCTTTTCCTCACTCAGGAGAGAGGCGAGGATGGGATCGGTATCAAAAGCACGATCGAGAACGTGGATTAGTGCGCTGGTTTCCTCGGGTGTCATTTTTTAGGTGCGAAGTTTAGACAGACCGAGTTAATGCAGTACCGCTCGCCGGTTGGAGTCTGCGGCGCGTCCGGAAAGACATGTCCCAGATGCGAGTGGCAACCCGCACAGAGCACTTCTACCCGCCGCATCCCAAGGGTGTTATCCTCATGCCGGATAATGCGATCCTGTTCCAGGGAGTCAAAGAACGATGGCCACCCGCAGCCGCTGTCAAACTTTGTGGTGGAGTCAAAAAGTGGCGCACCACACGCCGCGCAGGCATAGACCCCCTCGCCTTTGTGATTCCAGAACTGCCCCGTAAACGCCCGCTCCGTCCCAGCTTGCCGAAGCACTTTGTACTGCTCTGGAGTTAGCTGTGCCCGCCACTCTTCGTCGGTTTTGTCAATCTTTTCAATCATGAGCTTATGATACCCGGCTCTGAGGTTCGGGTATACTTGCTCGTTATGGCTCTGCGTATTCTTCTTTCCAATGATGACGGTATCTTCGCCCCTGGCATTCTCTCGCTCAAAAAAGCGCTGGATGCCGAGGGCTACCAAGTGACGGTCTGTGCACCGGACCGTCCACGCTCAGCAGCCAGTCACGCGATCACGCTTCACAAGCCGCTTAGAGCCGTTGAGACGCGCCTTCCGGATGGCTCAATGGGCTGGGCAGTTTCTGGCACGCCTGCGGACTGTGCGCTGCTTGGGCTGGATGCGATCTGCGCGGAGAGCGGCGTGGATCTGGTGATCTCCGGCATCAACCACGGGCCGAATCTCGGCTGGGACGTCATCTACTCTGGCACCGTCGCCGCCGCAATGGAGGCAGTGATCCTGGGATTTCCCGCCATCGCCGTCTCCACCACGAGCTTTGGCCCCGACCTGCACTACGACACTGCGGCGCGCTTTATTGCGCGCGACTTAGTGCCTAAAGTGGTCGCGCATGGCCTGCCGCGTAACTCCCTGCTCAATGTCAATGTGCCAGACTTGCCGGAAGACCAGATCAAGGGCATAAAAATCGCCAGCAAGAGCGAGCGGCGCTACAAAGACCGGATGGAGAAGCGCCTCGACCCACGCGGCGGCGCGTACTACTGGCTGGGTGGCCTGCCCAGCGACGAGCCCGCTCCCGAGGGCACCGATAGCGCCGTGGTAGCGGAGGGCTACATCGCCGTCACACCGCTACACTTAGACATGACATCGTACAGCCTGCTGGAAGCGATGAAATCCTGGTTTTAGGCTACGCCCCAACAAGCACGGCGATGGGATCAACGACGATCCTATCGCCGATGATCTCGGTGATCTGCACTTCGACGCCGGGCTCTAGAAAGTCGCCCTCGGTCACCACGGTGAGCTGGCGACCTTCGATGACAACAACACCGACGGGCCGGAGCGGTGTGGCAACCTGGCCGCGCTTGCCGATCCAGTCTTGGGTTAGGTCGGGGGGAAACTCCGCACCACTGCCCAGGGACTTAGCGGAGAGCTCGCGCCCGAGCTGCTTCCAGACGGGAGATTTGGGCAGATAGGCAAGAAAAGTCACAATTGAGAAGATCGTCACCGTGGCGGCGGCAGCGAGTGAGAAGCCGTTGCTGGCGTGCTTGGGCCCATCGCTCAAAGACAGATAGATCCCCCCAAAGACGAGGCCGAAGCCCACAAAGGCGGCGATCCCTCGGCCGGGCAGCAAGTGAGTCTCGATCAGAAGCAGCGCAACACCGCCGATCAGCACGGCGACGCCCGCTCCACTGACGGCGTGGGCGACCAGAACCAACGCGAAGCAGACCACGCTCAGGTTCCCCGTCAACCCCCAGGTGAGAGGCGTGAGCATCTCATGAAAGAGCAGTAGGCAGGCCGCCACGAGCAGCAAAATCGTCACCCAAGGCTGCGCGATAAATGTCTCCGCCTGTGACCACCATGGCAGAACTCCCACCTAGCCCTCCCCCCCCGAGGAAATGGCTTCGGGCATGACATACTGGCGCATCTTGTTCTCAGTGTTTAGAGCCACGGCTTGCGTGAAGAGGATCGCGCCGAAGGCGAAGTTCGAGAGAAACCGGGCGCAACGAAAGCGCCACCTCGCAAATATCCCCATACGTTCTTCGAGCTGAAACTGTACCAGCTTGGGCTCCAGCTCTGGCCAGACATCTAGTACCGGCTCGCGCTGAGGGAGCTGATGCAGTAGCTGAAGAACCTCAGACAGCTCCTGTGCGTCTCGGGCCACAGACGAGTTCCCCTGAAGCAATCGCTCCACTTCCTTCAGCTTCTGCGGTGAAAGAGTGCCGTCTAAGAAGTCGGCGAGCGTTTCGTTATCCAGTTGCTTGCTGTTCATAATTTTCCTGTCGTTCATCGTCCGATCCCCCCGTCGATTAGTGCGAGGTGAGGCTGAAAGCGTTTTTTGAAAACTTGCCGTGCCCGGTGAATCTTAGACTTCACATTCACAATCGAAAGTTGCGTCACTTGCGAAATTTCATCGTAGCTAAGCTGTTCAAAATCTCTCAGTATTAAAAGCATTCTCGGTTCCGCGGGTAGTGTTGCTAAGACCTCGTCCACCACGCGCTGTAGCTCACGTACCTCAGTAATGCGAGCAACGTTCATGGTCTCATCCACCGGCTCGTTACCTGGGTGATCATCTTGTGCTTCTTCTAGAGAGCCTTCAGACAGGACATTTTTATGACGCAGATGGTTCAGACACGTGTGCCGAGC
>JANNDD010000842.1:0-3062 GCA_031387365.1 Armatimonas sp.
ATGCCTACGAAAAGCTCGTGGATCGCCTGCTGGCGTCGCCGCGGTATGGCGAGCGCTGGGGGCGGCATTTTATGGATGTCTGGCGGTACTCCGACTGGGCGGGCTGGGCCGATGGCGGGCAGATTCGCGACAGTCAGCCGCATATCTGGCGCTGGCGAGACTGGATTGTCGAGTCGCTCAATGCCAACAAGGGCTACGACAAGATGGTTCAGGAGATGCTTGCCGCCGATGAGCTGGCCCCCGGCGACCCGCAAGCGCTTCGTGCCACGGGCTTTCTGGCGCGTAACTACAAGCTCCTCAGCCGCGAGCAGTGGCTAGAGGATACGGTCAATCACACGTCGAAGGCGCTTCTGGGAATCACGATGCACTGCGCCAAGTGCCACTCCCACATGTACGACCCCATTCCGCAGACCGACTACTACAAGTTCCGGGCGATCTTCGAGCCGCACCAAGTGCGCCAAGATCGCGTTCCCGGCGAGCTGGATACCACCAAAGATGGCCTCCCGCGGGTCTATGATGCTGACCTGAAAGCACCTACCTATCTCTTTGTCCGCGGCGATGAGCGCAACCCGGACAAGTCGAAGGCTTTGGAACCCGGCATTCCGGAGGCGCTGGGAGGCAGGCTCACGGTTCAGCCCGTGGCGCTCCCCGCCGCCGCCGTCACGCCTGACCGCCGGGAGTTTGTCCAACGTGATCTGATCAACGGCAGCAACGCCGCGCTCCTCGCCGCGTTTCGGGCGCAGGCGGCCAAGCCAAGCCCCCTTGCCGATGCCGAGGTCGTGCTGGCACAGGCAAAGCACAAGGCGCTCCTGGCAATTCTGGAAGTGGAGGCAACGAGCGCCAAAGCTGCCGCCGAGCTGACGGTGCAAGCCCAGCGCGAGGTCGCCGTGGCCGAGGCACGCAAGAACCTGCTCGCCTCAGAGGAGAAGAAGCGCTCCGAGGTGCAAAAAGCACTAGACACCGCTGAGGCTGCGCTCAAGCAACCTCTAAACACAAACTACACGCCGCGTTTTACTGCCTATCCCACGGAGAGCTCAGGCAGGCGGCTGGCGCTGGCCCGCTGGCTGACGGATCGGCAGAACCCACTGACGGCGCGGGTCGCCGTGAACCATGTCTGGCTACGGCACTTTGGGCAGGCACTGGTTCCGAGCGTCGCCGACTTTGGGCGCAACGGCCGCAAGCCTACCCACCCCCAGCTACTTGACTATCTGGCAGATCGCTTCATGGCAAGCGGCTGGGACTTCAAGGCACTCCACAAGCTGATTTTACTCAGCGCCGCCTACCAGCGAGATAGCCACGCCACACGCGAGAACCTCAAGCGTGACCCCGATAACCTCTATCTCTGGCGCAAGAGCCCCCTTCGGTTAGAGGCCGAGGCCGTCCGCGACAACGTGCTTTTCACCGCTGGGCACCTCGACGAAACACGGGGTGGAGCGGAGCTGGATCAGAATCTGGCCCTCACGTCGCAGCGCCGGAGTATCTACCTGCGCAACGCCGCCGAGAAGCAGTCCGAGCTGATGCAGATCTTCGACGGCCCCAGTGTCACCGAGTGCTACGAGCGCAAGCCATCGGTGATGCCCCAGCAGGCCCTCGCGCTTGCCAACAGCGAGCTGGCACTACGGGAAGCGAGAGCACTGGCATTTAACCTCTCCCACCCCCAGCCCCTCCCTCCCCCGGGCAGTCGTTCCTCCTTGGGGAAGAGAGGGGAGCCAGACAATCTAGTTTCCCCTTTCCCAGCGAAGAATGAGCGCCCGGGAGAGGGGCTAGGGGAGAGGTTATCCAACGCGCCCGTCTTTATCAAGAACGCCTTCGAGCGAATTCTCTCCCGACCGCCCAGCACCATTGAGGCGCAGGAGTGCCTACGCTTTCTCGCCACGGGCAATGGAGATATGCAGCGACGCTACGAGAACCTGGTGCTGGTTCTCTTCAATCACAACGACTTCGTGACGGTGAGGTGAGAACCTCTCCTCCCCAACCCTCCTCTCCCGGGCACTCCTCCGTCGTTGGGAAAGGAGGGAGCCAGAAGGTGGATTTTATGAATGAAAGTAAGTGGCAGATAGTCAAAGGGCAGAAAGTGACCGAGGGCAAAGTCCTTCTGGCGCGGCAGATGCGCGAGCAGATGACGCCAACAGAAACAATGCTCTGGGAGCACTTGCGCGGCAATCGCCTCGCGGGGCTTAAGTTTCGTCGTCAACAAGTCATTGATGGCTTCATCGCCGATTTCTATTGTCATGCGGCAGGTTTAGTGGTCGAGGTCGATGGCCCGATCCACAACCCCGCCTACGATGCCGAACGCGACCGCATTCTCGGAATCCGCCAACTTACGGTTCTGCGAATTACCAATGAGCAAGTAGAAACAGATATCGAAACAGTTCTAAAACAAATAGCAAATGTTGCACAAATACAAATAAATTCACCCCTTTCCCAGCGAGGAACGAGCGCCCGGGAGAGGGGTGCCGAGGAACGAGGCGGGGAGAGGTTAACATGAAACGATCATCACTCTCGGATACCGGAATGGGCATGACGGGTCTGGCGCTCGGGGCGCTGCTGCAACGCGACGCCTGGAAGAAGCAGATTGCGCGGGGGGCATCGGGGAGGCCGCCGCGCGCTAAGTCCGTGATCTGGATCTTTCTGTGTGGCGGCGTCAGTCACCTGGAGAGCTTCGATATCAAGCCGGAGCTCAACAAATACGCGGGCAAGTCTATTGAAGAAACGCCCTACAAAGCCGTGCTCGATCCCAAGCGCGTCAATGCCAATATTGTGGGGGGCAACCCCAATCATGGCAACCGTAAGACCATCATGGCGCTCCAGACGTGCTACAAGAAGTACGGCCAGTGCGGGCTCGAAGTGGGCGACTGGTTCACGAATATCGGCACCTGCGCCGATGATCTGGCGGTCGTGCGCTCGCTCTGGACCCTGGACAACGATCATGGGGCACAATTAACCTTCCAGACGGGCCGCCATGTCCGCGAGGGCGCGCACCCGACGGTCGGCTCTTGGGCGTGCTACGGCCTCGGTACCCTCAACGAAAACCTCCCTGAGTATGTCGTGCTAGGAACCCC
>JANNDD010000988.1:0-1175 GCA_031387365.1 Armatimonas sp.
TGCTATTGAGCATAAACAGTGCTTGCGGCGCGACGGTTGTGCTGGGCCGATCCCCGTTCATCACGGTGGGGTCGCCAAAGTCAAACGCGGTGTAGACATCGTACAGAGCGCTACGAACCACCGGGAGATAGACGGCGCGGCGACGACTATCGTACTTCACGGGGTCGGCGTTGGCGGTACTGGTGACATACTGTCGGGGGCGAAAACTCAGCAGTGTCCCCCCCATGGTCTTGTCTAAAGTTCCGGCGACGGCCAGAATGCTGTCGCGGATCTCCTCGGCTTCTAAGCGATGCCGGGGAAAGCGCCAGAGCAGGTGATTGTCCGGGTCGAGCGCGGCGGCTTTCGCATCAAACTTCCCGCTCATCAAGTACGTGTTGGTGAGCATGAGCCGCTTATGGAGTTTTTTGAGGCTCCAGCCATCGTCTTTCACAAAGCTGACCGCGAGCCAGTCTAGCAGCTCCGGGTGGGTTGGCAAGTCTCCTAGCGCCCCGAAGTTATCCACCGAGCCGACTAGGCCGCGCCCGAAGCGCCAGCGCCAGACTCGGTTGACAAAGACACGCGCCGTGAGCGGATTTTTCGCATCCGTGAGCCACTGCGCCAGCTCCAGCCGTCCGCTACTATTCATCGGCAGTGCGGGCTGGTTCTCCCCCGAGATGGCGGTGGGGAAGCGACGGAAGCACTCCTCGCCCAGTGTCAAGTAGTTGCCACGCAGGTGGACTTTTAAGTTGGTCGGCGTCCCCTCGCTCACGGACATCGCACGCGGCAGGTCGGGCTTAGACTTTTCCAGCGCCGTGCGTTCATCGTCGAGGCGCTTGAGCTCCGCCTGCACGGGCGCAGGGAACAGCCGATCCGGCTTGTCGGGAAGCTCAAGGCGCGCTTCCAAGCCATTTTTGAGGCGCTCCGCAAGCCCGGCAACCAGCTCGGGAATCAGCCCCGTCTCCGCCGCGACCGCTTCCAGGCTCTGCGTGAGCGGTGCATCGGGTCGGGCGATCAGCAGCAGCTTATCGAGGTGCGGGAAGTAGCTGTCGCGCTCCAGCTTGAGCGTATTGGCTCCAGCTTTTAGTGGGAAAACTCCCTCCGCGAACCACTGCTGGTGCTGGGGATAGAACCCCCCCGTCACTTTCCCAGCGGCGTTCGAGGCTACAGAGTGCCATTCACATAGACCCGCACGGGCC
>JANNDD010000998.1:0-3802 GCA_031387365.1 Armatimonas sp.
CGAGCTGGGCTTCGCCGGCTTCGAGTTCGATGAACAGGTCCAGCACTTCGTCATGGACGCGCATCGGATCGGCGCCCGGCCGGTCGATCTTGTTGATCACGACAATGGGAGTGCGACCGAGGGCGAGCGCCTTGCGGAGCACAAAGCGCGTCTGCGGCATCGGTCCATCGAATGCATCGACGACGAGCAACACGCCGTCCACCATGCGGAGAATCCGCTCGACCTCACCCCCGAAATCGGCGTGACCGGGCGTGTCCACGACATTGATCTTGTGGCCCTTGTAGACCAGCGCGGTGTGCTTGGAGACAATGGTGATGCCGCGCTCACGCTCCTGGTCCATGCGGTCCATCACCCGCTCGGCGACTTCCTGGTTCTCGCGGAAGACTCCGCCCTGCTTGAGCATCCCGTCAAGGAGGGTCGTCTTTCCGTGGTCAACGTGGGCGATGATGGCAATATTTCTAAGCATAGTAAACAACCTGACATGAAAATACCCCCGCAGGCGCAAGCCGTAGCGCGGAGGCAACTTTGTATTATACCATGGCAGGAGCGGAGCGCACCTTTGCCGAATCAAGGAGCATGAAAGTAATTTATGTAGAGACTCCGAATGGCACCGTTTCCGTGCGCGATGTTCAGGAACCGCCGCTGCTAACGGACTACGACTGCCGAGTCGCGATTGTGTACGGGACGATCTGCGCGGGCACCGACGGGCACATTCTGCACGACCGGCTGCCCTGGGACATGCCCTATCCCCTGGTGCTCGGGCACGAGAGTGTTGGGCGCGTGGTGGAGCGCGGCCCCAAAGTGCGGCACCTGAAAGTGGGCGAGCTGGTGGCGCGTGTCGGAACCGCTGCTGCCGCCGACGGAAGCTGGAATATCGGCTGGGGCGGCTTTGCGGAGTTCGGGTTCTGCCGGGACTGGCGCGCGATGCAAGAAGATGGCGTGGAGAAGTCCGAGTGGGACGATTATCGCATTCATCAAGTCATTCCGGGCGACATTCCCGCCGAGGCCGGGCCGCTTTTTATTACCCTCCGTGAGACCCTGAGCTATACCCAGCGCCTTGGGATCGGAGAAGGGACGGCGCTCCTGATTGTCGGCTCCGGCGGCAACGCGCTCGCGTTTGTGGCCCATGCAAAGTGTCTCGGCGCGGAGCAAATCGTCGTGATTGGCAGTGCCGCACGCGAAGCCGTCTTCCGTGAGGCGGGCGCGACAGGCTACGTGAATTACAAGGCGCTGGGTGAGATCACGGAGAAATTTGATCGGGTGATTGACACGGTGGGTAAGGAATCCTCCAGTGATGAAATTCTGCCGTTTCTGGCCGACGGCGCGATCCTGGGAATCTACGGCCTCGATGACTGGGAGAAGCTCATTCTCCGTCCGGCACGTACCACCGCAACTTTTACGATCTACCAGGGTGGCTACGACGAGCCCGAGACCCATGATCAAGTGGTGGAGGGGTTTCGTACGGGAGCCTACAAGCGCGAGTGGTGGACCGGGGAGCCTCTCTTTACGCTGAACACGTTCACCAACGCGCTGGCCGCTATCGAGCGTCGGGAGCTGATCAAGCCACTGATCCGGGTGAACATCGCCGGGGGCACTTAGTGCCCCCGGCATTAGTGACTACTGAACCGTGACGAACTCCGTGTAGTGGAAGTCGTACGAGTCGGTGGTGGCGTTGTAGTCCGCATGGAACTTCGTGGGGTAGAGCGTGGGAGCCGCTAGCCCGAATTTTGTGGGCTTGGGAACGGGTAGGGTGAAGGACTCCTTGGAGAGCATCAGCTCCTGCGTTACCATCGGCTCCACGAACACTACTTTTCCATTGAAGTAGCCCTGGATCATTGTCTTGATAAACTTGCGCTCGCCGTTTAGGGCGGTGGCATCCTCTGCTGTGATCGCGTGCGTTCCCATCTGCGGCACGGCACCCGGCTCCATGATGTAGCCTGCGGGGAGCACCACGGAGCTTGCCTGAGAGGCCGCATCAACCGGGCCGTAGGTGCGAATCGTGGCATCGGGGACATTGTAGAAGTGGACATCGAAGTGTGGGGTGGTGTAGTACGCGCCCGGGTGTCCATTAGGATTCGCATGGAGCGCCAGAGTATTGAAGAACGTCTTCTGGCGAACCATCTCTGGATACTTCAGTGATGCCACGGCACCGAGGGGGCCGTCGCCAGGAGGGGTTGTCGTTAAGTTCCTGACGAGAGTCATCGGAATGGTCGCGCCGACCTCGGAGATCTCTCCACTGCTGTCTATCATTGCCCAGGTCTCTACCTTGCCCGCTCCAAAGGCGCGGCTCTCACCGACCACACGACTGATATTCAAGCTGGTACCGCCGCAGCCCGCAAGAGAGAGTGCCGCAAGTGCAGTAAGCGAAATATTTGTTCTCATTCTTATCATCCTTGAGATTGTTCCTTTTTAGGTGGTGGCATCTCTGCCGTTCGTTATTATAGTACCCAAGCTACAGAGTAATGAATCCTATCGGTTTTTGGTGACTTTGCGGTAAAATACCTCCATGAGTAATCAGAAAAGTCACGCTTGCCATCGGTTTCAGCGCGCCGTCTCGCGCCGTGAGCTGCTCCAGACCAGTGCCTCGGGTTTTGGGATGCTCGCGCTTGCTGGGCTCCTCGCCGACGAAGCCCGGGCAGAGAACCCACTTGCAGTCAAAAAACCGCACTTTGCGCCTAAAGCCAAGCGGGTGATTTTTCTCTTCATGCACGGCGGCCCCAGCCAGGTGGATACGTTTGATCCTAAGCCGCTGCTCACCCGCGACTCGGGTAAGCCCTACGCCGGTCAGCGTCCGCGCGTGGTCTTCGCCCAGACCGGCAACTTACTCGGCTCGCCCTGGAAGTTCAACCACTACGGCAAGTGCGGCACCGAGGTTAGCGACCTCTTCCCCCATGTTGCCCAGTGTGTGGATGAGATGTGCGTGATTCGCTCGCTGCACGGTAGCAACCCGGCGCACGGCGGAGCGCTGCTAAAAGTTCACACTGGCACCGATGTGGGGATTCGCCCGTCTATGGGCTCGTGGGCGGTTTATGGCCTGGGCACGGAGAATCAAAACCTGCCGGGCTACGTCACGATCTGCCCCACTCTAGGGCACGGCGGAGTTCAGAACTGGAGCTCCGCGTTTCTGCCCCCCTGGACCCAGGGCACTCCTATTGGCAACGCATCGGTGAAGGCCAAAGAAGCCAAGCTCGCGCACCTTGGCAACGCGGATGCCACGGCGGCGCTTCAGCGGCTTCAGCTCGACAATCTCCACGACTTAGACTCCGAGCAGCTGAGCCACTGGGGGGTGGATCCGGTACTCGAAGGCCGCATCCAGAGCTTCGAGCTGGCGTTTCGCATGCAAGTGGAAGCGCCAAAATTGATGGACATCTCTAAAGAAACACAAGCGACTCTGGATCTCTACGGCATTGACAAAGACCCCACCGACAACTTCGGGCGGCAGTGTTTGCTCGCGCGGCGCTTCTGCGAGGCAGGCGTGCGCTTTGTGCAAGTGACGCACTCCTACAAGTGGGATCAGCACGGGGATTTGAAGAACGGCCACACAAGAAACGCCGCCGAAGTCGACAAGCCCATCGCGGGTCTGCTCCGCGATCTGAAGCAGCGCGGTTTGCTCGAAGACACGCTGGTGCTCTGGGGCGGTGAGTTTGGGCGCACTCCCACCGCGCAGGGCGGCGATGGGCGTGACCATAACCCGCACGGCTTCACGATGTGGATGGCGGGCGGCGGTGTCAATCCCGGCACGACCTACGGCTCCACCGACGACTACGGCTGGTTTGCCGAGGGCGACAAGTGCCACATCCAT
>JANNDD010001001.1:0-3368 GCA_031387365.1 Armatimonas sp.
ATAGAACCCAGTAGCGGAGCAGTGTCTGCACTGAGAGCACGATTCCTATCAGAATCACGAGCTTGCGGACATTGCTCGCGCCGAGCCTGCGTGCCCCGCCAACCCCCAGCCAGCCGCCCAGCATCGCGCCACCTGTCATCAGAGCGGCGATCTTTAGATCCACTTTGCCATTGAGCAGCAGCACCACGGAGGCGACCACATTCAGCCCCCCCGTGAAGACTGTCTTAAGGCCGTTCATCTTATGGATATCGGTCATCCCGAGCATCCCGAGCGCCGCCAGCGTTAGAATTCCAATCCCCGCCCCAAAGTAGCCACCGTAGACCGCCACACAAAGTAAGTAAGCCGCAATTCCCAGTGTGATGCGCTCCAGCGTGCCCTCTGTGGCTCCCTCCTTACCAGGGGCTTTCCCGAGTTTTTTGAGCTTGTCTTGAAAGGCAAAAAGCAGCGTCGCGGCAAGAATCAGAAAGGGAATCAGGCGGTCAAAGATGCGTGTCGGGGTGGCAAGAAGCAAGAGCGCCCCCGCCGTTGCACCGACCAGAGCGAGCAGCGCCAGGGGGAGCATCAAGTGGCGCAAGTTTACCAGCTCTTTTCGGTAGCCCAGAAACGATGTCAGTGCGCCCGGAGCCAGCCCGGCGGAGTTGGTGGCATTGGCGACAATGGAGTCTAGCCCCCCGGAGAGAAGCACCGGAAAAGTAAGCAGTGTCCCGCCGCCCGCCACGGAGTTCACCCCCCCCGCCACAAACGACGCCACAAAAACCAGGCCGAGCTGGAGACTGGTCATGGAAGTGTCACTTTAATGTCCAGCGGTTTCTTCTCCCCAAGGCGGCGCAGCCGGATCGTCAGCCCCGTTGTCTCCGCGGCATCCAGCACCTTGAGAATGTCTTCGTCTCGCTGAAGCGTTGAGGTTTTGATGCCATTGAGACTCTCAATCACATCACCGGGCTTGATCCCCGCCTTCTCAATAGGCATCTCCGGGAGTACCGCCGCCACGAAGCGCTCACCAGTTTCCCGGACAATTCCCGTCTGCCAGCCCCACTTAGGAACACGACCCTGGGGAGCGGACTGGGCAGTCTTTGCGGCAAAAAACTTTCCGTAAGCAACAATCCCAAAGGAGCAGAGAATCGCAAACACCGCCCCAATCCACAGATCGCGTTTCTCCTGCTTGGTAAACGCTCCGTGGCGGGCGTTGGCGATCAGCACCGCGAGGCCCATCGGCACCAGTGCGGGCACGGGCAGGCTGGTCGTCTCCACCAGCACTAGCGCGGCCAGAAGCAGCGCGTACATCCAGCGAACGGTGCGCCCCAAGGAAAGCTCCCACTCAGGTTTGAGCCGAGGAAGCTGCGCCACCGACGCCAAAAACATCGCCAGAAAGAGTACATCAGCGGGGCCAATAGTCACTGCGGAAACAAGAGGGATGGATTTCGCCCAGGGGGGCACAGGCACGTTCCCACCCGCCCCCACCGAAACCGCCGAGATAATATTGGAGTTGGACTTGAGCACCTGAGCGACCGTCCCCATGCCCACGACAACTAAATCAAAGAAGATCGCAAAGCCCGAGGCCGCGAGCAGCGTGTTGGGATGCTTGATGATGCGCCCCACGGCGGAGCCCACCAGAACCGCACCAATCGGTAAAAAAAGATTGTTAGCCGTCAGGCTCAGCGCGAGCGACGACGAAAAGTGCCAGTGGTTGGCCAGCAGGACACCGCCCATGGGCAGAGCGCAGGCTAGACCCACCAGCAAGAGAAACGGCGTACTCTGTTTTAGCTGCGCCGCGCCGCGCGCCAGGAGTAGCAGGGCGGCCAGTAGCGCCGCCAGATAAACCAGTGACAGAAAATGACTGGGAACGGATCGAGCCGTGGGGAGGTTAAAGTAGACTCCTGTGTAGCGGTTGACTAGGGTCAGACAAAAAGCCGCTAGCGCACCGATTCCCAGTGCGCCAAGCGCTTGAGTACGGCGCGGCAGGGTGTCCATAGAGGAGGGTAAGGCTGTCATTGGTACCTGTTCATCGGTTCTTCAGTTGGCAAGGATGAGGAATTTAGTATACAATCTAAAGTTGTTGCGTGTCTACGGAGGAAGTTTTGACTCTCTACCGATGACACAATTAAGGAGTTTTGAATAAGTGGAACCACTGCGAATTGTTATCGCAGACGATGAACCGATCATCCGAATGGACCTCCGGCGAACGCTGGAGAACATGGGCCATATCGTGGCGGGGGAAGCTGGAGACGGTCGTCAAGCGATCGAAGTCACCCGCGAGCTCAAACCGGATGTCGTGATTCTCGATGTGAAAATGCCCCAAATGGACGGGATTGATGCTGCAAAGATCATCTCGACCGAGGGAGTGGCTCCGGTCCTGTTACTCACTGCCTACTCGGATCGCGAGCTGGTAGAGCGTGCCAAGGATGCGGGGGTCTTTGCCTATCTAATAAAGCCCTTCAAGGAGGCGGACCTCATGCCCGCCATCGAGATCGCCATCTCCCGTTTCGAGGAGCTCCTGGAGATCGAAAAGGAAGTGGCGGATCTGGAGAACAAGCTGGAAACCCGAAAAGCGGTTGACCGCGCTAAGGGAATCCTGATGGATCTCTACGGGCTGAAGGAGCAAGATGCCTTCCGCCGTATCCAGGTTCAGAGCATGAACACCCGTAAATCCATGCGCGAGATCGCTGAGGCGATCATTATCGCGAACTCGGTCTGAGTGTGATTAAACAAACGGCGGAGGAGCTGACACGGCTCCTGGAGCGACGAGAGCGTGAGCTGGCAGATGCCCGCCAGCGGATTCGTCAGCTCGAAGAGGCGCTCGATGCGCGCGCTTCGGAGGCAGCAGCCCTCCGCCGGATCTCCGAGGCCACCGGACAGGTGGTGACAACCGATGATATTCTCCCTCTGATTGCGGAGATCGCCCTAGAAGTCACCGACACCGAGTCGGCGCTGGTCTATCTCTTCAATGAGGCTGGCGATACTCTGGTTCTACGCGCCACCACCGACGAACCCATCAAACCTCTGATCGGGAAGCTACGCCTGAAGGTGGGAGAGGGAATCACCGGCTGGGTTGCCCGCGAGAAAAAGCACGTGGCTCTTGCCTCCGAAGCCTGGAGCGATGAGCGCTTCAAGTTCCTCCCGGATCTCAACGAGGATCTCTACCAGAGTATTCTCTCCGTTCCCCTGATCTGGCGCGGCGAGTGCATTGGGGTGGTTAATGTTCGTACGAAAGCTCCCCACACCTACACCAAGACCCAGGTGCAGCTCCTCTCCGCCATCGCCTCACAGGTCGCGGGATCCATCCACGCCTCCCGGAAAGTTCGCAATGCCGAGAAAAGCGCAGCGCATCTCTCAACCGTGGCCGAGGTCTCCCGCACCATCACATCCAA
>JANNDD010000028.1:0-41269 GCA_031387365.1 Armatimonas sp.
CCTGGCCTGAAGGCGGCCTCGCGCGATGCCAAACAAAAAGAGAGCGAGGCGCTCGGGATTGTGCAAGCCACACTCGGTGCACTGACCAGCGTGAAGGCGTTTGGAATCGAGGACGCGCAAACGCAGCGCTTCGCCGAGGCATCGGAGAAAGCCGTTAAAGTGCGCTTGAGGATCGCACTCCTCGACGGGCTCTTTGGAATGGGAATCCAGACCCTGACGGCACTCGGAACAGCAGCGGCGCTCTACATCGGCGTTGCGGCGGCGCAGCGTGGGGCACTGACGGTGGGTCAGGTGCTTCTCGGTCTGCACTACCTCAACCAGGTCTATAATCCTCTCAAAACACTGGGCAAGAAATGGGCGAGCCTGCAAAACCAGATGGCTGGGCTGGAGCGCGCCACGACATTGCTAACCGAGCCCAGTGAAGTACCAGAGCATGCCAACCCCACGCCGCTCCCCCAGCCCGTGCGCGGCGAGCTTCGCTTCGACAAAATCAGCTTTGGCTACGACCCGCGCCGCCCGGTGCTGGAAAACGTGAGTTTTACCGTCGTGCCCGGAGAGCGCATTGGGATTGTGGGCGAGACGGGCAGCGGCAAGTCCACGCTTCTGTCACTTCTGATGCGCCTCTACTCTCCCACAGCAGGCGAGATCTATCTGGACGGCATCAAGCTCACGGAGCTCAAGCTCGCGGAGCTTCGGGCGCAGCTCGCCGTGGTTTTTCAGGAGACGGTGCTGCTTCCGGGAACGCTCGCCGAGAATATCGCGGTGGGCAAGCCTAGCGCGACACTTACCGAGATAGAGGCCGCCGCAAAAGCGGCGCAATTGCACGAGGCCGTTCAGCGCTTCCCCGATGGCTACCAGACCAAAGTGGGCGAGCGCGGCGCAGCCCTCTCTGGCGGTGAGCGTCAGCGCGTCGGCCTCGCCCGCGCTTTCCTGCGCGATGCCCCGATCCTACTTTTAGACGAGCCCACCAGTGCCCTCGACGCGACAACGGAGCTGGAAGTTCTCAGCGCCATGGAGCGCCTCATGGAAGGCCGCACCGTCTTGCTGGTCACCCACCGCGAGAGCGCCCTGCGCGGCATGAATAGAGTACTCCGGGTCGAGAATCAGACGCTGACCCCCTCCCCCTCACCTTGACAGCGCTTTCGCGGAGCAAGCACAATGAGCTATGTCGAACGAAGAAACGCTTGCGGAGGCTCTGCGGGGTATGGCCGATCCCGATCCGAAAGTGCGAGCACAGGCCACGGGGCTGCTGGATCATCTCGCCACCGAGGCGTGTGTCGCACCGCTCACTAAAGCTCTCACGGATCCCTCTGCCCATGTCCGGCGGCTGGCGGTGCACTCACTGGGCTGCCAGGACTGTAAAGCCGCGCCGCTGGAGGCCGTGGACATTGTCGGTCTGCTGATCGAGCGGGCGCTGCACGACACGAGCATCCGCGTGCGCCGCGTCACTGTGCACCAGCTTGGCCTCCAGCCCCTAGACAAACGGGCAATCATGGCGCTGGAGAGCATTCTGGAGCGCGAGAGCGATGAAAAGCTGCGCTCACGGGCAGAGTTTGCCCTGAAGAATCAGCAAAGCCGGAGAGCCTAGCCCAGAGCGAGCCGAGCAAGAATAAACAGCAAGAGGGCGCCCCCTGCCACGACGATCAGGCCGATAGTGCGGATGCGCTTGAGATAGAACAGCAGCCCGAGGCCCGTGAGGGAGATCAGGGTGAGCAAGATCGCCGAGATGTCAATCACCCACGCCCAGGTCTTACTGGTATGGCGGCCCTTGTGCAGATCGTTGAGCGCCGCCAGGCTCCCTTCCTCCGCGACAGTAAGCTTCAGTACGCCCGTGGCACGCGTCACAAACGCATCGGCGGCGTAGCCTGGGCCTTTAAATGCGACCGTGCACTCTCGCTCGTCCACTCGGAACTCATCCACCGCGCCGCGCACGCCAAACGCACTCCGGAGCTTCTCGACGATTTCTAGCTTCTTAGGCTCCGCACCGCTCAGCCACTCGACGGGAAGCTGGCCGGTTTTCTCCGTCTGGCGCAAGCCTCCGACAATCCACTCCGCATGGTTGAGGGTCAGGCCCGTGATGCTAAAAAACAGCACCATGAGCAAGCTCACCAGCGAGAGATAGGTATGTAGCCAGCGAATCCCCGAGTGAATGCGCAGCCGGAGCGGGCGTGGCGCTTTATTTCTTTTTTCGGAGCTCAATATCCGCGCTCTTAATCTCAAGGTTGCCGCCCAGCTCGGCTTTGAGAGGCTTGCTGGTTAAAGGAAAGTTCTTACGAATGAGCTGGTAGGTGCCGTGTTCGCGCGCCGCCTCTACACAGATAAAGTACTCGCCCTGGCTCACGGGCTTCTTCTGGTCGTCTTTACCGTCCCAGACAACGCTGTACTTGCCGGGCTGACGTGTCGCACTCGACACCGTGGCCGCCAGATCGCCCCCCTCCGCCAGCTTACGCAGCTGCTCGCCACGCACCCACGCCCGCAGGTCGCGCAGCCAGCGTAGCCCCCGTCCACCCTGCTGGAACCACAGCTCCAGCGTCCGCACAGGGCTCCCCTCTTTATCCTCGATCCACACGGCCACATACGGGCGACGGTAACCTCCCTGGCCAGGACTGTTGATCTCAAAATTAATATGTAGCTCCAGCGAGCTATCCCAAGGTTTCTTTTGCATAGTTTATTCTCTCCCCCTTCGCGAAGCCAGAGGGGGCTGGGGGGAGGTTTCCCACTCTGCCCAGCGTGGGCTCTGAAATTTCTGGCCGTCAGCCGTAACCAGAAAACAGGCCACGCCCTCTTCGTTCTCCGCAAGCGCAAGACTCTCCTCCACAGACAGCACACAAAATGCCGTCGCGAGAACATCCGCAATACGCGCACTTGGCGCGATCACCGAGGCGCTCAAAAGATGCGTCACCGGCTGACCCGTGCGCGGATCGTGTAGATGCAGCCCACGCCGCGCAGTTCCACTGGTCGCCAGCGCTTGATTGTGCAGCCACACGCACGAGAGCGGCGGCGCATTTTCAGTGTCACCACTCACCACTGCCTGCACCCGGCGATCCCCTCGGACGCACAGATCACCGCCAATATTAACCACGACCTCAAAGACTCCCACTTCGGGAGACAGAACATGGG
This sequence comes from Armatimonas sp., assembly GCA_031387365.1. Classification (GTDB taxonomy): domain Bacteria; phylum Armatimonadota; class Armatimonadia; order Armatimonadales; family Armatimonadaceae; genus Armatimonas. Next base: position 3,121 of record JANNDD010000028.1, read on the forward strand.
CACACACACGATCCACTATCTCGCCTTTGGCAATGGCGTTCAGAGTAAAACCAGCCTCGGTGAGCCGTGTGTAGGCCCCGTCGCTCTCTTTTCGCCAGAGCGGAGCCAAGCCCTGTGTGACACCAGGGTGAAACGCCCCCCCGGTCTTACCCATCCAGCGCTCCGACGCCGCCAAAAGTTCACCAAGCTCGGGCGAGAGTGCCTGCGTGCCTTGCCAGCGGCGCAGCTCACTGCCCGGATCAAAGCTGCTGAAAATTTTCTCAAGCCGCGCAATCTCCGTAAGTGCAGCTTGCTCGGCTCTCTGTGCCACCGCCTGCGACGAGGCGCGAAAACGGAGGGCCAGCGATGTCCCTAGGATCTGTTCGTAGTGAAACGTCCAGGAGCGTGCGCCGGCCCGTTTTAGCTTAGCGAGGAGGTCCACCTGGCCCGCCTGGCCCACCCATACTGGAGGCAAACTTGGTCAGCTCGTCTTTGCTCAACTTGCCGTCTTTATTGGTGTCCGCACGCGCCATGATCCCCTGCATGCGCTCAGGGAGCTCATCTTTGCTGAGCTTGCCATCTTTGTTCTTATCGTTGGCCATAAGCATGCTCACCATCTGTGCGGGATCGGGCGGGCCGCCCATCATGCCGCCACGCTCCCCTCGCTCACCCCCAGGCCCACCCGGGCCACCAAAGCCACCTTGCGGCATCGGAGGGCGTAGCTCGTCCTCGGTCAGCTTGCCGTCTTTGTTCTTATCGAGCGTCTTCAGCGCCGCCGCCGCGCCTGCGATCTCGGCGGCAGAGAGCTCTCCATTGCCATCTTTATCAATCGCCTTCATCAGCGGGTTCATGCGCATCCCACCGCCGCGTCCGCCAAAGCCTCCCTGAGCAAATGCCACAGCGCCACAAAGTGCAAGAGCGGTCAGCGCTAAAAACTGTCGTTTCATGGTTATCAACCTTCCTTGGGTTTAGTATCTCGCAAAATCATGAAGAAATGATGACGGGCGTTGGCATCGTCTGCCCTAGTGTCACAATCACGGTGGTGCCCACTCCCACTGTGCTCTGGATGGTGATCGTCCCCCCCAGTGTATTCACGATCTCTTTGCAGAGCGCTAGTCCGAGGCCGACGCCGCCTTGTTCGCGGGCGCGGGAGGCATCGGGGCGGTAGAACGGCTCGCCGAGGCGTTCGAGATGCTCGGGTGCGATTCCCTCGCCCGTGTCCGTGATGGTTAGGACAAGGGGATCCGTGAGAGCCGCACCGATGGTTACTTTTCCCTCAGCGGAGGTGTGGCGCAGGGCATTGCTCACCAGATTGACCACCACACGGTGCAGCAGCTTCGGATCCGTCGTGAGCGTCGCGTCGGGAACCTCCAGTAGCACCGGAGCGTGGGGTGAGGGCTGCCCCGACTCGGCCGCACGCACCGCTTCGGTGAGAAGCTCGGTCAGATCCACAGACTCGGCCTGCACCGTCAGGCTCCCGTTCTCGGAGCGGGCTAAGAGCAGGAGATCCGAGACCAATGTATTGGCGCGATCCACGGTTCGATCCGCACGCGAGAGTGTCCGGCGCTGACGCTCCGTAAGCGGCTCATCTCCCGGCTCCAGTAGAAAGCTCGTCGCGGCCTTGATCACAGCAAGCGGCGTGCGCAGCTCATGGCTTGCATCGGCGGTGAAGCGCTTCTGGCGCACAAAGGCTGCTTCCATTCGAGAGAGCATTGCATTGAGCACCGTGACAAGCTGATCGAACGTGTCACGGCCGCCCGGTTGTGGCAAGCGTGCAGCAAGATTCGTGGGCTGGAGCGCGGCGGCGGCGCGGGCAAGCTTACGGATCGGAGCGAAGGCAATATCGGTGAGCACTGCTCCCAAAAGTGCCATTAGCAGCCCAACCGGGAGAATCAAAGCATAGAGCGCCCGTTGAATCTCGGCAAGAGCGGCCTGGGTCTCTTCCAGGCTAGCCGCTGTCTGGAGCACATGACTGTCTGTTCGGATCGAGAAAACATGCAGAAGCTTACCGTCGCTGCCTCGCTCCTCGCGCATGTCTTTCCCGAGCTGCTTTGCTGCCTCAAAACCCGCCTCAGACCAGAGCGGTCGCCCCGGATCGGGGGTGCCATGCAGTGGGATGCGCCGTGGAGGAAGCAGCGCGGTGGTGCCGAAGCGCAGAATGGGAGGCTCGCCCCCCCCGAACGGTCCACGCCCACGCCCAAAGTCAAAGAAACCACGGCCTTGAGGGCGTGATCGGTCATTGTCACTGTGCTCGCCCGGAAAACCCGGCCCACCACGTCCCTCCCCGCGTCCCTCGCTCCGCCCCTCACGCCCTCCCTGCATAAACGGAGGGTAGCCATGCTTGAGAGCTTCTTCTGCCTGCGACTGTACGGCGCGATCCACGGCATCGTACAGCACGGTACGGATACGGCTCTGGGCCAGCGCCACAAGGGCGATCAGTGCCAGGCCGCTGAGCGCGCCATTGAGCAGGCGTGCTCGCCACGTCATCGAGAGCTTCGATCGCTTCATGGTTGCGCCCCTCCACCGGGCTCCCGAAGCACGTAGCCTAGTCCATAAACCGTGTGGAAAAGGCGCTCGTTCTCGGGGCGCTCACTATCGAGCTTGCGACGGAGTGCGACCATGTGAACATCTATCGTATTGGAGCCCACCTCGGCATCGCCCCCCCAAAGTGCCCGTAACGCCTCTTTGCTCACGACATGCCCGGCCCGCGACGCCAGTGCTTCGAGCAGCTCAAACTCGCGGCGTGTGAGTGCGACACTCTTTCCTGCGCGGGTGACCTCGTGGAGATCCGTGTCAATGACAAGATCCGCTACTTGGATTGTCCGACGGCGCTGGAGTCGCTCACGGCGCAGCAGTGCGGCGATACGTGCCTTGAGCTCGGGGAAGGCAAAGGGTTTAGTGAGATAGTCATCGGCCCCGAGCTCCAGCCCACGCACTTTCTCTTCCACTTCATCACGCGCCGTGAGCATCAGAATGGGGGTGGTGTCGCGCCGATCCCGCAGGCGGCGGCAGACACTCCAGCCATCCATTCCGGGCAGCATCAAGTCGAGCAGAATCGCCGCCCAGCCGCCCTCGCACGCGCGCTCGAAGCCCTCCGCTCCATTGCGACACCAGGTAAGCTCGTGTCGAGCCGCTTCAAGCCCCTCAACAATCATCTCACCGAGAAGCTCTTCGTCCTCAATTAGTAATAAGCGCGCCATGATTCCTATTGTAATCGAGAACCGTGAAGCAATTCTTAATTGACACTAGGGATTAAAATCCCTCGCTGCGGGTCGGCTCCGCCGATTTGCCTGCCTCATTCGTCCGTTTTGCTTTCTGTTTTTCCGTCCGGAGGACGCGCCGAAGGCGTTTGCAGCGAGGGATTTTAATCCCTCGAACGGTGACGGCGCAGCGAAAACGTAATTCACAACAAGCGTTTAAGTACAGTGCTCAGAGCTTGAGCAAGCGCTGCGCTTCCCCCAGCACGAACTTAGCATCCGTGAAGGGCGCGAAGCCCGTGTCCATCCAGCGGAGCTTGCCGGTGCCATCCACAAGAAACGTGCCATGGAGAGCCATGTCCTCGAAGTCATCAAATGCCCGCCAGGACTTGAAGGTCTTCAGATCAGGATTGGCCAGAACTGGGAAAGGAAAGGCCTTCATCTTCTTGACTTCCTCTTGCGGATCAAGGCTAACAGCAAGAATGTTTATACCTACTTTACGGTAGCCCTCTGCTTCGGCGGCGAAGGCATTGACTTGCTCCATGCAGCGCTCGCAGGCGGCCCCTAGGAAGAAGAGCACGATCACAGGTTTCCCCGCGTAGTCTTTCAGGGAGATCTTCTTGCCGTTGCCGTCTTTGAGCGAGAGGCCTGGTGCCGTGGGCGCAACCCAGGAGAGCGGGCCAAGGCTCTCGATCTTGGGCCGGGACAGAGCGAGCGGGTCGGCGGGCGGGGCACCGCGCCAGTCGCCGGGTGTGCCACACTGCTGTGCCACAAGGCCAAGGGCGGCGAGCAATGGGGTGTCTAGCTCAGCGCGGGCGGCGAGGGGGCGCAGCTTTTCCAGCTCGGTCTTGGTTTCGTCGAGCTTTCCGCTCGCGTGGAGAACGCGCACGAGTGTGGCCTGCGGGAGCACCTGATTGGGGCGACTCTTTGCCGCGTCACGAGCGAGTGTCAGCGCCTTGTCTAGCTCACCAAGCTGGAGCCGAAGCAGTGCCTCACGCTCTTTGGGGAGCCCTGCGGCGTCGAGTAGCTTGCTGGCATCGGCAGAGTTGTTCTCCCCAAGCGCGGCGTAGCACTTCACGGCGGCGACCGCTTTATCGCTGTCTTTAAGCTTGGTCAGCTCGTCGAGATAGGTCTGTCCCAGGGCACGCTTGCCGGTGGCGTAGGCAGCGCAGCCAAGCAGGCGCAGGCGGTTGCGTTCCCACTCAGGCTTGCTGGAAATGCTCTCGAACTTCTCACTGAGCGCCGCCTCCCAGAGCTCGTAGCGCTCCAGGGTTTCAAGCAGACGCGGAAAGCCCTGGCTGGCGCTGCCAGAGAACCCCGCCAGCGTGTTGTATTTTGGATGGCGTGGATTGGCCACGAGGTTACGCGCCACTTCCAGCGCTTTTTGCGGCTGCCCGGTGAACTCAAAGCTCTCGGAGAGCCACTGGTTGTTGTGAGCGTAGTTAAAGATCTGGTCAGGGATGATCTGGACACGGCTCATGTGCGCATGATCCACCCGCGCCGACGCTTCTTGGGAGACGGCGGCATCGCCGTAGCGTTTGAGCTGTGTGTAGATATGGCCTTCCATGTGCCACATGTGCGCACTGGCCTGCTCCGCGAGCCCGGATTTGTGGGCTGAGTCCAGCGCATTCTCGTTATTTGGCTTGTCCCAGAGGTGGATTCTATAGTGGTGGATTGGGTGCATCGGATTGGCAGCCAGCACCTCCTGGGTCAGCCGCTCCACTTCGTCCTGACGCGGCTTGTCGAACGCACGCTCTTGCAGCTCATGGGCAAGCTGCGCTGTGGCCTCAATGTCTAGAGGGTAGTCCGCGACCAGCTTACGGAGCGTTTTGATATACTCGTCGTTTTTATTGTTTCCAAAGAAATTGATGGCGTCTATGTACCCCTGCTCACGCGGGTTAGCCTTGTCACGCTTCTCTTTGGCTTTCTCGGCGAAGCCCTTGGCACGCGTTCGGTTGTTCACATTAGCGCGGGCCATGCCCCAGTAGGCCATGGCGAACTCGGAATCAAGATCGGCGGCTTGGCGAAACGAGCGCTCGGCTTCGAAGTACCAGTAGGCATGAATCTGCGCGACTCCCTGCTCGAAGAACTTCTGCGCCTGCTTGTTTTTTGTACTGGTGGGGAACTCAATCTTTGGGATTCCCTTCATCAGCACAGCCTTCTGGCGCGGTCCCTCATTAAACATCTCACCTTGCATGGAGTGCCCAAATGCGGGTTTAACCGGCTCCTGCGCACGGGCAAGCATCGTCACGCCGCTAACACCAATGAGAGCAAAACAGGACAGTACGCATCGTTTCATACAGATTCTAGCTTCCTTTGCTAAATTGTACCCTGTCTGCATCCGTTGTGCAGGGGTAAATTCACGTATGTAAAATCACTTTATGGAAGGCAGCAGGGTTCTGGGAGAGCAACGAGAAAGTCTGATTGGCATCCCAGAGCGAGAGATCCGTTGCCACTTTTGGATAGTGAATCGTGCCGGACGCAAGCAAGGACAGAGCCTCGGGGAAGCAGCTCACGCTGGCACGGGAGCCAACGAGAGTGACTTCTTTGCGCGTGAAGTCCAGCCCAGGAAACGTGACACCCGCTCCGGGCTTGACCAGCCCGACAATCACCACGCGCCCGCCCGATGCAACGAGTTGTACACTCTGCTCCATCGCGGCAATGGCTCCTGTGGCCTCCATCACCACGGGAAATCCCTCGCCGTTTGTGTATTTGCGAGCGGATTCTAGCAGCGCCTCGGCGCTAGGAAGCGTCTCCGCGCCCAGTGCCTTGGCAAAGGCCAAGCGCTCGGCATTGAGATCGGTGATAACGGGATGCGCCCCCCGCGCCTTCACCACTTCCAAGATAGCTAGCCCAATCGGCCCCGCCCCGAGGATGAGTACCTGCTCACCCGACATCACTTCCCCACGCCGACACGACTGAACCCCAATGGCAAGTGGCTCCGCAAAGCTTGCCAGAGTAAGTGACATCGCATTCGGGACGCGGTGCAGGTGGGTTTGCGGCGCGATGCAAAACTCCGCGTAGCCACCAGGCCGGTGAATGCCCAGTATCTGAAGATTTGCACAGCAGTTAGACTTCCCGATGCGGCACGGATAGCAGCTTCCACAGCCCAGAAACGGCTCGACCACGACCCGCTCCCCGACTTCCCAGCCCGTGACGCCCTCCCCGAGCTTCTCAATCTCGCCCGCCATCTCGTGGCCCGCGATGCACGGGTAGGTTGCGTAGGGATTAACCCCCTTATAGATGTACAGATCACCCGCGCAGATTCCTGCCGCCGCGATCTTAACACGAACCTCACCCGGGCTAGGCTCGGGGGTGGGGACTTCTTGCACCTGCGCCACGCCCGGGGCGGGCATCACGAGCGCTCTCATACGGCTAGCTCCTCTTTCATATTTTCCGTAAGTCGCTCCCAGGCGGCGATGATTCTGTCGTCTTGCGGCACACTCTCCGCGCTCTCCCGCTTGCCGTTGGCCTCCAGCCAGGCATAGATCTCCCGTGCCCCGTCGGCGATGGTGCGTGTGTAGCGAAAGCCCAGATCTTCTCGTGCGGCGCTAGGGTCGAAGCTGTTGTTGTAGGCAAAGTTAATCGCGGAGATATACGTCCGTGGCTCGATGCTATGCAGTAAATCCGTCGGGATTGCGACAAAACTTGGCCTGGGTGCACCGATCCCCTCCGCGACGCGCTCATGGTACTGCCGCCACGTCACACACTCATCGCCTGGCAAGTGGTAGCTCTTGCCAAAGGCCAACTTATTTTGCAGGGCATTGACAAAAGCAAGCGCCGCATCGTCGCGGTGCACCGACGACCAGAGCGAGCTACCGTCGCCATGGACGATGATCGGCATGCCCCGCTTCAGGCGGTCTAGGTGGTAGGTGGCGCCTCCAAAGGTGTGCAGTACCGCGCCCCGCTCACTGTAGGTATGGACGGGCCGAATCACCGTGAAGGGCTGCTTTGCCGTTTCCTGCCACTGCCACAAAAATCGCTCTCGGTCACGGGGTACGAAGAGGCGGGCCGAGCATAGACATCCACAGTGCTACAGAAAACTAAGTGCCCGCACTTGCCATCGAACGCTCGCAGCAAGCTCTGCGCATCTTCTGGGGCATAGCCGATCATCTCCACCACGGCATCGAAGCGCGGCAACTGCGCCACTTGCGCCTCAAAGGCCGCGTGCTCGTAGCGATTGCCGGTGATCGTCGTCACGCGGCCTGCAAACTCCGCTGAGCGCTGCCCTCGGTTGTAGTGCCAGACTTCGTCGCCGCGCCTTAAGAGCAGGCGCGTGATACTGGTGGAGATCAGCCCCGTGCCGCCGATCAAGAGTACCTTCATGACTTGGTAATCACTTTCACTTGCTCACGCACACTCTCATCGGTCAGAATTTCTTTCCAGTCCTCGCGAAAGATCAGCGGACGAGCATACGCACTAATCTTGTAGGCAGCATCGGAGAAACGACCCGGTACCTCGCCAAAGAGAATCGCGGACTGGATGCGCAGGTGCCCCAGAAGAAAATCGCGTGCGGCCTCGGCAGGAACGCCCCGCGCGATGATCTCGTCCATGCCTTCCTTGATCACTTCCAAGCACGACTGCTGGAGTGCTTCGGCAAGACCCGGCTCCAGCAGCGCCATCTGTTGCAGCGTGAGCCGGTGGATTTTTGTCACCGGCGCAAAGATCACCCGCGCCACAGCTTCGACGCTCTCGATGGCCGCATCTGGCCCGTGCAGCAGTGTCACGACCGCCACTTGGTGCGCGGCGACGCCCCCGTAGAAATCGCGAAAGGCCGCTTCTGTCGGCTCCCACGCAAACACCGACGGATGGCAGGGATGCGCCACAGCGTAGACCAAGTCATCTCGGTGGGCTAGCTCGCCTCCCAGCGGCGCGGCGGGATCGAGCGCAAGCACGATCGTCCCCGGTGCAAGCTGCGGCACGACCGATGCTGAGACGTTCTCCAGAAGCGTGTCGGGCACCGCCAAGATCACGATCTCAGCCCCCACCAGAGCGTCTTCCAGCGCACGCACCGTCACGCCTTTTTCCGCCAGCCGTGCGACTCCCGCCGCACTCACCTCAACGTAGCGAGCATCGTGCTCCGTCGTTTTCAAGTTGTCCGTGATGCGCGTGCCGATCTTACCGCCTGCGCCAATCAGTGCAATTTTCATTCTTTCCTCCGACCCGTTGAAACGGGTGGCTCCCTTCGGGAAACAAAGTCCGATAAATCGGACTACAAACTCTCCAGTCCGCTTACGGACTTTGTTTCCGCTGGTGACGCCGATTTCAATCGGCGGATCAGCCCGATTCCCGTCTCCGCCCACGCCTCTTCGACGGTGGCTTCTGGCGGCCACTGCTCCAGAATCACGCTCTGGCAGCGGCGGGTCATGCCGGCGTAGGTCGCGTTAAAGTCCACGATTCCCGTTCCTGGCTCACACCCAAAGACATCGAAGCCCATTAAGTGCGAGACGCGGCGCATCTGGATGTCTTTGAGGTGCAGGCAAACGGTGTGCTTGGCGAGGTGGTGCAGCACGGTCTCCAGCCCCTCACCCGCCCCGATAGAGTTTGCGGTGTCCAGACAAATCCCGACAAACGGTGAGTTTACGGCGGCAACGATCTCCGCCAGAGTTCTGGCACTCAGCCTATCGTGGTTCTCGATGGCGAGCGTGCAGTTCTGGGCGCTGAGCTGAGGCAAGAAGCCACTCACTGTCTCGATAATCTCGCCCGGCTCCGGTTCGTGATCGTGGGTATCAATCACGAGGCGCAGAAGTGGCGTATTGAGCTTCGCAGCAAGCGCCAGTGTCTCAGGCACTGAGGCTAGCCCACGGGTGCCTAGCTCGATAGTCATGCCTGGTGGGAAGTCACTGGATTGCAAGCCTGTAAGTGGAATATTGTCGCAGAGCTGGATGGTATACAGCCCCGCCGCAAGCGCACGCTCGGCGATCACTTGCGCCGTAAGAGTCTTCTCCCGCGCCGCCCACGGCCAAGTGTAGGAGCCCACTCCAAAGCGTCTTGCGATAACCATCGTCAATAAATCCTTTCAGCAATGCCCAATAGCTCTTGTGTCTCTAGGTCGGGGGCATCAAAAAGCGGGCGCATCAGGCCGTCTTGGGGGCGCTCGCCGAACTCAGGGAGCTGTATCCAAGTATGAGTGTAGGGCAGGATCAGCAGGCGGCGAATTGTCCCACGGGGCGTGGTGGGAAGACCCCGGTGCCAGAGATTGCCATGAATCATCACCACGCTACCTGCGGGGACGCTGAGTGCCACTTGCCCCTCAATATCGTCGTGGGGGCCGCCTGGAAACTCGAGATTTCCCCAGCGGTGCGAGCCCGGAACAACGCAGACCTGCCCACTTGCCGCGTCAAGATCATCGAGGTAGATAAGCGCATCAATGACATGGGGCGGGGAGAAAAACGCGGGGCGCGGCGAGGGAACCACGCGCTGGTGGATGTGCCAAGGCGTGGCTTGACCCTGTGCATCGGGCCACGCGATCCGGCCTGTCATCGGCAGCACTTGTACTTGTGGTCCGAGGGTCGCGCGCGCAATCGAGAGGCAGGGCTCCAGCCGAAACAGCTCCAGAAACGCCTCATGTTTCTCCATTAAGTGCCGCAGAAAGACGCCGCCCCACTCGCGACCCGAGCGGGCCACATGTCCTTCTTGTTCGGCAACTTCCAGGATCGCGCCCCGAAGTCTTTCCAGCGCCTCACCTTGAAAGAGGCACTCCAGCACCAAATAACCATCGTCAACGAGCGTCTGAACTTGCTCTGGCGTCGCGTGAACCGTTACGGGGCGCTCGGGCGTGTGGTTGTGATGGACACGGTAGTTAATCTCGTAGCTCATCGAATGTTGAGTACCTCGTCGCGATACGGCAGGCCGGGCTGTGCTCCGGCGCGGGTGACTTTGAGCGCGGCAGCGGCGCAGGCAAAGCGGAGCGCGTCGGGAAGAGACTGGCCGCGTGCCAGCTCGACAGCCAGTGCGCCCGTGAAGCAGTCTCCCGCCGCGACAGTGTCTAGGACTGTCACGACAGGCGCAGGGAAGTGCTCCGTGGGAGTATGGAGACGCTCAAGGCGTGCACCTCGGGCACCCAGGGTCGTGACGAGCGCAGGGACTCCGTTCGCCAGAAGGATTTCGCTACCGCCCAGCTGTGCTAGCTCACTCTGGTTGGGAGTTAGAACGGCAAGTTTGCGGAGAATATCTCTGGGAACGGGGCGTGCGGGCGCGGGGTTGAGGAGCACCGGGATCCCTCGTGTATGGCCTGCCTCAACAGCGGCAAAGACTGCCTCATCGGGGATTTCCAGCGAGATTATAATCACAGCGGCTTCGTCAAAAGCCGAGCTTGCGGCAGCAATATCGGCAGCACAGAGCTTTGCATTTGCTCCCGGCGCAACCACGATGCTATTCTCCCCCGTCGCGCTCTCCACAGCGATCAGTGCGACCCCCGAGGCCACGCCCTGTGTGGTAAAAACAAAGCGCGTGTCGAGCCCCTCGGCTGCGAAGTTTGTCCGCGCCGCCGCCCCGTAGGCATCGTCGCCCAAACGGGCGATAAAACACACATCCCCTCCCAGCCGTGCTGCCGCGACAGCCTGATTCGCCCCCTTCCCTCCGGGAATCGTCTGAAGCGCACCACCGAGAACTGTCTGACCCGGTGCGGGAATCTGTGGGACAGAGACAACCAGGTCGGTATTGGAGCTGCCGACCACGACAATTCTAGGACGCATGTGTGTATTTTACCGTGGGCAGGCTTCAGGTAAAATACCGCTATGCAACCAATTTCGGAGATAGCCCAGCGCCTGGGCCTTGACAAAGATGAGTTTGAACCCTATGGCCACCAGATTGCCAAGCTGCCACTAAGCGTGCTAGAGAGGCGTAAGAGTGGGCCCCAGGGAAAATTAGTGCTGGTCACGGCCATTACGCCTACCCCAGCGGGTGAGGGCAAGACCACCACAACCATAGGCCTGACAATGGGGCTTAATCGCATCGGGGTGAAGGCTGTCGCAGCGCTTCGAGAGCCGTCACTGGGACCCGTTTTTGGCGTGAAGGGCGGAGCAACGGGCGGTGGGAGGGCACGTATCGAGCCAAGCGATGCGATTAACCTACACTTCACCGGAGACATGCACGCCATCACGGCAGCCAATAACTTGCTGGCAGCGATGATTGATAACTACCTGCTGGCAGGCAATGCAAAACGCCTGAATCCGCGTGCCATCAGCTTCCAGCGCTGCCTAGACATGAATGACCGTGCCTTGCGCAATATCATCACCGGGCTCGGTGGCAAGAGCGAAGGGGTTCCCCGCGAGACGGGCGTGGAAATCACAGCGGCCAGTGAAGTGATGGCGACTCTGTGCCTTTCCGAGGGCTACGCGGACTTAAAAGTGCGCTTAGCCCGGATCGTGGTGGGCGCGGACGATGACAACGAGCCAGTGACGGTAGCCGATATCCAGGCAGAGGGCGGGATGGCGGTTCTGCTTAAAGATGCGCTCAAGCCTAATTTGGTGCAGACCATTGAGGGTAACCCCGTGATTGTGCACGGCGGCCCGTTTGCCAATATCGCCCACGGCTGCAACTCCGTGATCGCCACCCGGCTGGCCCTGGCACTCGGTGATGTGTGCGTGACCGAAGCGGGGTTTGGGGCGGATCTGGGGGCGGAGAAGTTCTTAGACATCAAGATGCGCCAGGCCGGGCTTGCTCCCGACATGGTCGTGCTAGTCGCCACACTCCGGGCTCTAAAAATGCACGGCGGCGTGGCGCTGGACAGTCTCAAGGCGGAGAACTTGGCCGCTCTACAAGTGGGTTTCTCAAATCTTGCACAACACGCGGAGAACCTCAAGAAATTTGGGCTCCCGGTTGTCGTTGCGATCAATAGATTCCCGACGGACACCGTGGCGGAGGAAGAAGCACTCGCGCGGCTCTGTGAGGCGCATGGCCTCAAAGTTGCGCTGTCGGATGTCTTTGGTGCAGGCGGCGAGGGCGGCGAGGCGCTAGCGCGGCTGGTAAGTGAGACACTGGCGAGCGAGAAAGCGAGCTTTGCGCCGCTCTACCCAGATTCTTTGCCCCTGCGCAAGAAGATAGAAACAGTCGCAAGAGAGATCTACCGCGCCGATCGTGTGGAGTTTCTCCCGGCGGCAAAGACCCGGTTGGGCTACCTCACGAAGCGTGGTTTTGGAAACCTACCAGTCTGTATTGCCAAGACCCAGTACTCCTTCAGCGACGATCCCACCAAGCTCGCGGCACCGACGGGGCACACGCTCACGATTCGTGATGCTAAGCTCTCGGCGGGCGCAGGTTTCGTGGTGGTCTATGCCGGAGCACTTCTCACCATGCCCGGCCTGCCCAAGCGCCCCGCCGCGCTGGACATGCATCTCTCCGATACGGGCGAGATTTCGGGGGTCATGTGATGCGCCACACGCGGAGGCACTCCTCACTTCTCCCTCGTCGGCGCGATCCGTCCGGATCGTGGTGGGCAGTGGGCTGGAGTTCAAGGCGGATCGCGCCGCGCGAACAGACAGCTACACCGAGATTCTAGAGTCAAGCTCGCCCCTTCCCCTAGGTGACCAGGCGTTCTCCGCCGCTTTCTACAGTAACCAGTCGGGACCGGTGCTGGGCCAGGCAAGTGGCACGCTGAATCTGGAGCCAACCGGAGCGCTGACAGGCAGTGTGACTGTCGCCAATACAGTCTCCGTGGTCTCCATCGAGCCCAACCAGCTTCCAGGCGGAGAAGGTCAATTCTAAGGGCTGCGTACTGGGAACCTGTTATGGCAGTGCCTCCGGAAAGACCAGTATGGGAATCGCCACCAGAGACACCGCTGTTGCGCTACCCCCCTGAGGGAATGAGCTATGCCGACGGTACCAATATCGCCGATGATGATCTGGTAGTTGGCTGCGCCGTCGCCAGTGGCTCTGTTGAGCTCGGGCTCCGCTGGCGTAATGGAATCGTGCAAAACCTCAACAATCTGGTACCAGTAGGGACGACCTTGATCATCACTGCTGAGGATGTGAGCGATAATGGACTGATTCTCTGTACGAACGAATCTACCTACTCCGACTGTCTGCTCATCCCGCTGTAAATCGAAAAATCAAAATGGGCCCGGGCAGGTTATCCTGCCCGGGCCGCTTTTTTGCTCTCTCGTCACACCAAACATAACGAGAAATCTCTTCGTTTATTTCTCTAGGCAAGTGCCGTGCCAGAAGTCCTTAAACACAAGAAAACAAATAAAAAATCTAGTCACGACCAACTGAGGGCGGGCACACTACTCAGAAGTGTTTCCCCATCACTCGCAATAATCTGGCTCCCATCCGCGAGGCGCAGCAGGCGTAGCCGGGTGCCATCGGTGATGAGGTCGGCCTTGAAGGTCTCGCCCGTGAAGCGGTAGCGGCGTAGCCCGGCGGCGGGGTCGGCGAGGCGCTCGATTGTCACTTCGTCGGGGAGGCCATCGTGCATTAACATCAAGACACCGGAGTGCTGCTCCCCCACTGCCGAGAACGCTTTCTCCCAGAGCGCCGTCGCAAAGAGCTGGGCAGGAAAGAGCGGCAGATCCTCCTCTTCGGGCAAAACCGTCCGTGAGATCTGGGGGGCATCCAGAGTCCAGCTCAAGCTCTCTGGCTCGGTGAGACCCACAAAGGGCTTACCGGGAAAGTCGTTCTCGATACGTAGCGGCCTGCCGGTCTTATCCGTGAGCACACTGCCCGGAACGCTGTGCCCGTCCACGAGTGCCTTGATCTGGTAGCCTGTGTCGGTTGGCTCCGCACGCAGAGCGTAGCTAGGCTGGCGGTAGATAATAGTCAGAACCCCCTCGGCATTTTTTGTCAGAAGCGAGGCGGCGCGCAGTGGTGCGCTTACAAAAGGCGGGTCGGCACGAAGAAGCTCACCCGACGGCCCAAGATAGAGCGTACTGCGCTGTGTCTTCCCATTGAGCCAGAGCTTGATGCTCGCACGGTAGCGGCGGGCAAGCACCCGCTTGGTTCCTACCAGAACCAACTCTGTCCCATAAGGCGTCAGATCCACCCGATCCAGCCCAGGCCGCTCACTCGCGTAGCCGAGCTGCCAGAAGCGCAGCGGCTTGCCCGCCTGTTCCGCGATCCGCTTGCCCAAAAAGAGGCGTAGATCATGGAAAGTCAGCAAGGGCGCATCGAGCGGCAAGGCACCTCCTCGGGGACGCTGGAGCAGCCAGCCGCCTTTTGTGGGCAGGGCCTCCCAGCGCGAGAGCTTCCCCACCACGGTCGCGGTCGCGCCACTCACGGCGTAGGGCCGGAACACCGAGCGCGTGTCATCGGACTCCACCAGCACCGCTCCCTCAGGTGTCGTCGGCAGGGTCAGACGTGCCGTGGTGCGCGTCCCATCCGCCAAGCTGAGTCGGTAGGAGATGGGATCGGCAAACAAGAGACAGAGAAACGCAGCCAGCATACCCTCCGCTTCGACAGAGCAAGGGCTTTTTCCTGCCTACAAACACCCACTCACTTAGACAAATCCACAGGTACAATGCCCCCATGAACACCACTCGCCTTGATGCTATTGTGACACGCGCCATGAAAATTGTTGGAGCACCGGGAGCCGCCATTGCTGTGGTGACCCCCGAGGGAAGCTACGTGCAGGGCTATGGCGTCAAGAAACTCGGTGGGGACGAGAGAGTGTCGCCGGAGACGCTGTTCCCCATCGCGAGTGTCACCAAAGCCTTCACCGCCACGGCGTGCGCGTGTTTAGTGGACGACGGAAAGCTCGGCTGGGACGATCCCGTGCGTAAGCACCTGCCTGGCTTCCGGCTACTCGACCCCACCGCCGATGCCAACCTAACGATTCGGGATCTCCTCTGCCACAGAACCGGCCTGCCGCGCCACGACTCCCTCTGGTACCGCACAAACTTACAGCGCGGTGAGATTCTGGCCCGAATGGCCTTTCTAAAGCCCACGGCGAGCTACCGAGGGCTCTATCAGTACAGCAATCTGTGTTTTGCAGCAGCGGGAGAAGCGGCGGCGGCGGCGGCAGGAATGCCCTACGAAGAATATCTCAAGACGCGCTTGCTGGAACCGCTCGGCCTGCGCTCGGTGACATTTTCAGGCCCAGGTCTCGTGCCGACAAAGAACCATGCCTGGCCGCACCAGCGGAAAAAAGGTAAAGTCACACCACTGGATGCGCCGCTGGACTTCTTTAATGTCGGCCCCGCGGGCTGTATCAACGCCAGCGTTGCAGAGCTCGAAAACTGGCTAAAATTCCAGCTCTCCGGCGGAGGCGAGGGCACGCCCGTGAGCCAGAAAAGTCTCACCGAGACCCACACCCCACAGATGATTGTCCCTTTCGATGACCTCACACGCGAGTTCTATCCCGACCGGATGCACCAGACCTACACCCTAGGCTGGAGCCGCTACGACTGGCAGGGGCACCTCGTGCTCTCCCACGGCGGCGCGATAGACGGATTCCGAAGCCACTTGGTCGTCTGCCCGCGTGAGGGGGTTGCCTTTGTGGTGCTCGTGAACATGGCCAGCTACCTGCCCGAGATCGTCCGTAACAGCCTGTTGGATCTTCTGCTGGGCGTGAAAGGTGGGAAGAACTGGCACCGTCTCTTTCAGCTTCAGGCGACAAAAGACACGCAGAAAGCACGCGCTGATAAGAAAGCCAGGGCCGAGAAGCGGCATAAAAACACCCGCTCGTCGCTGCCGCTAGCAAGCTATGCGGGTGCCTATACCGACCCCGGCTACGGCACCGCCACGGTACGCCTAGAGGAAAAAGAAAAACGCCTCCACCTCACCTGGGAAGCCTTCGACACACCCCTCAAGCACTGGCACCACGATACCTTTGTTACTGACACCGAGCAGCCCGGCTTTGCAAGTCTGGACATTGTCTTCACGCTTAAGGCCGATGGCAGCGTGGCCGGGCTGACACTCTGGGAGCAGAGCTTTATGCGATGATCTCCTTGATGGGCTCGACATGCTCTACCCCGACAAGCTTCTGGTCTAAGCCGCCGTAGAAGTAGCTCAGCTTGTTGGGTTCGAGCCCCATGAGCTGCAGCGCCGTGGCGTGCAGGCTCTTCACATGAAACGGGCTGTCCACCGCGCGACTGCCCAGCTCATCGGTGGAGCCGACACTCACGCCGCCCTTCACCCCCCCCCCCCGCCATCCACATCGTGAAGCCGTAGGCATTGTGGTCGCGCCCCGTGCCCGCCGCGTACTCCGCGACCGGTTGGCGGCCAAACTCCCCGCCCCAGATAATCAGTGTGGAGTCCAGAAGCCCGCGCTGCTTGAGGTCTTGAATCAGCGCCGCGATGGGCTTGTCGGTGCGGCCCGCATGGAGGTTGTGGTTGAACTCGAGATTACCGTGTGCATCCCAGTTGGCATCGTTGTGGCTGCCGCCCGAGTAGACTTGAATAAAGCGCACGCCTTTCTCCACCAAGCGCCGTGTTAGGATCATCTTGCGGGCAAAATCTGCCGTCTTGGGATCGTCGAGACCGTAGAGTTTCTTGATGTGCTCGGGCTCGCTATCCACGTCCACTGCCTCAGGCGCGTTAGACTGCATCTTGTAGGCAAGCTCGTAGCTAGCGATCCGGGCGGCCAGATTAGAGTTGTCCGCACGGGGCGTGAGGTGCTCGTGGTTGTACTCCTGAAGCGTGTCTAAAAGCTTGCGCTGCGCGTCTTGGGAGAGCTCCGCAGGCCGCGCGAGATCCAGAATCGGTGTGCCTGCGGGGCGCAGCACGGTTCCCTGATAGGTGGCGGGCATGTAGCCGCTGCTCCAGTTCTTCGCCCCCGAGATCGGGCCACCGGACTGATCCAGCATCACCACAAAGCCGGGGAGATTCTCATTGACCGACCCCAGGCCGTAGTTCACCCACGAGCCCAAGCACGGTGCGCCGGAGAGAATCTTACCCGAGTTCATCTGGAGCATCGCGGAGCCATGAATTGGAGAGTCCGCCGTCATGGAGTGGATAAATGCCATGTCGTCCACGCAGTTTCCGACATTTGGAAAGAGATCTGAGACCCACTTACCACTCTTGCCGTATTGCTTAAATTTCCACTTGGGCTCGATCAGGCGGCCTTGGTTACGCTTACCACCGCGCCCGAAGGTCTTGACTTCGATCGTCTGGCCATCGCGCCCGTACATCGTGGGCTTGTAGTCAAATGTGTCTATGTGACTGGGGCCGCCGTACATGAACAGAAAGATCACGGACTTGGCTTTGGTGGGGAACATCGGAGGTTTCGGCGCGAGCGGATTCCCCAGCGCCCCCTGTCCCCCGCTCGTGGAGGAAGCCTGCGCATTAGCCGGGGTGTTGAAAAAGCCGTCTTTGGTCAGTAGGCCCGTCATGGCGAGGCCGGTAAACTTGGCTCCAGCCTCCCAGAGAAACTCTCGTCGTGTTCGCTTGCAAAAATTTTCCATTGTTTTTATTCTCCGCTCCGTTCGTTCCGTACCCACCCGGCTCTTCGTTCGTTCCTCACTTCAAGCCACCCTCCCTCAGGGCTGGGAGGGTCTGGGAGGGATCTAGTCCAGATACATAAACTCATTGAGATTGAGTGTGAGCAGACAGAAAGTTGCTTTTGCTTGCTCGGTTGACATCTTCTGGCTCTCCAGAGTCTTCATCAGCTTGAGGCCACGGGCGATCTCGTTGGGAGTAGCCGGACGCTGGAGGGCGAGCATGAGGCCATGGGCGATAAATTTATCGAGAGTGCCGCCGCTTTCTTTCTCAAGCCGCGTCGCAAAAGTCTTTGCCTGATCGTGGAAGAACTTCCCATTGAGCGTGGTAAGCGCCTGTGTCGGCTGAGTGCTAGAGAAGCGGGTCGGGGTCGTGCGGTCGGTCTCAGCGGCATCGAAGCCGTCCATGAGTGGGAAGATCAGCGAGCGCTTCACGAAGATATAGACGCTACGCCGGGCTTTGTCCTCGGGTGTCATCCGATCCGGGTACCAGTCTTTACCGGGCACGGACTGGCCATGCAGCACCTCGGCAGGAATATCGGGGTAGACCGATGGCCCATAGAGCTTGGGGTTCAGGTTGCCACAGACCGCGAGCACGGAGTCACGTAGCTCCTCGGCAGTTAAGCGGCGCATGTCCGTGCGCCAGAAGAGGTTGTTCTGCGGGTCGGCTTTAAGCGCCGTGGGATTACTCCGTGAGCTTTGCTTATAGGTATTACTCATCAGAATCAGCTTGTGGAGCTTCTTGACCGACCAGCCTAGCTCATGGGTAAACTTGGAGGCGAGATAGTCGAGCAGCTCCGGGTGCGTCGGGGAGTCGCCGCCGAGGCCAAAGTTGCTAGAGGAGCGGACAATCCCACGCCCAAAGTGCCCCTGCCAGACACGATTAGCCATCACGCGGCCCGTGAGCTTGTTGTCTGGGCTGGCGATCCAGTTGGCGAGTGTCAGGCGGCGGCCTGAGCTACTCTCGCTCAGCTCGGCGGGGGGAAAGCTCGGTCGCCCGCCTTTGATCGGTTCACCCGTGGAGGGAACGACAGCAACCCGCTCGGAAGGGAGCTTTGCGTCACCTCCGCCCAGAATCTCCGGCCAGCCGGGCACCACTTTGTCGGCGGGGGCGGCGGCAGAGCCACGGAGCAAGACAAAGGTCTCGATGGGCTGGTTCAGCTCCGTGATACACAGCGCACGGTCTACCGAAACGGGCTGGTTTTTAAGATCCTCTAGCTGCTTTTTGAGGAGAACGGACTCAGGGCTTGCGGATGCAACACTTCCCCGCCCCTCGGGGCCATTGCTGGCACTGGTTGAGAGCAGGCGGCGTGGCGCTCTGAGCCCCTGCCCAGGCCCAGGCCCAGACCAGGAGACCGCAAGCCCAATGCCAAACTGATTCTGGAAGTACTCTAATCGTATGGGGACGCGCCCCGCCTCCAGCTTGACGGCCTTACTCTGCTCCTGCCCCTGACCATGAATCCCATCGTGCTTGATTAGCTCTAGGCCATTGACCAACAAGCGCGAGCCATCGTCGGAGTCTAAGAAGAAAGTGTAGCGCCCGTCTTTCGGGACGACAATCACTCCCTCAAAGACAAACCCGATGGCGTTATCCCGATCACGGAGCGTAATATCGAAGCGCTTGCTGAGCACCGGCCCACTGCGCTCCGCCTTGAGTGTGTCAAAGTTCGGGAGCTTCTCAAATGTATCGCGGTAGTACTTGTAAGTCAGATCCTCCAGATCGCTGGCCGTACTGGGATCCGCGCTCGGCGTCGCGTTTTCGAGTTCCTTGAGCTTGAGCTGAAGCGTGTCGAGCTTTTGCTTTTTCTCCTCAAGGCGTTTCAGATAATCTGAGCGCTGCGCTTCGTTCTCAAAGATCGGCTTCTCATCGGTGGGACCACCATTGCGGAAGTGGTTGACCCCATTAAAGAAGCTCACTAATTTATAGTAGTCTTTTTGCAGAATCGGGTCTATTTTATGGTTATGACAGCGAGCACAGTCAAACGTTAGGCCCATAAAAGTCTGCCCGACAGTGGTGACAATGTCATCTAAGCCATCGTAGCGCGCTTGCTCTCTATCGGTCGGCTCATCGTCCCAGATTCCTAAGCGATAGAAGCCCGTGGCAAGCAGGCCATCGTTGCCTCCATCAGCAATCTCATCGCCTGCGAGCTGCTCTTTGACGAACCTATCGTAGGGCTTGTCGGCGTTGAAACTACGGATCACATAATCTCTATAGCGCCAGACATTGGGCTTGGGGTTGTCGCGCTCGTAGGAGTTCGTCTCGGCATAGCGC
The DNA here is from genome assembly GCA_031387365.1 of Armatimonas sp. Taxonomy (GTDB): domain Bacteria; phylum Armatimonadota; class Armatimonadia; order Armatimonadales; family Armatimonadaceae; genus Armatimonas. The sequence continues at coordinate 22,941 of JANNDD010000028.1, forward strand.
ATCAGGTCCAGCCACTGCCGCCCTGATTTTTCGCCATAGTGCGGTGAGGCGAGCAATCGGTCCACAAGTTTTCCATAGGCATCGGGCGCTTTATCGGCCTCAAAGGCAGCTACTTCCTCGGGGGTGGGCGGCAGCCCTGTGAGGTCATAGCTCACACGCCGGATCAGCTCGCGACGGGTTGCCGTAGGGCTGGGCTTAAGATTTTTCTTTTCTAGTCGTGCTAGTACAAATGCATCTATGGGATTGCGGACCCAGTTCGCCCCCATGGGGCGGGGGATGGGGGGTAGGCTAACGGGCTGAAAAGCCCAGTGAGTCTTACCCATCTCAAAGAGGGTTCCTCCAACGCCGCCGGTCTGGGCTGCGGGCCAGTAGCCGCCTTGCTTGGTCCAGTCCGACATCACGGCGACTTCGGTGGGAGTGAGCGCATTGGTATTGAACGGCATCTGCGGCTTGCCACCCTCGCCTTTAATGCGCTGCATCACGACGGCGAGCTTATTGGCTGCCAGTGGCTTATCGAGCCGCAAGCCGCCCGACGCAACCGCCTCACCGTGACAGCCCTCACACTTGGCCAGCACGAGAGGCCGGACTTTAGACTCGAAGAAGGTCGTCTGTTCCGCCGTCAGTTTTTGCGGTGCTTGCTGTTGCCCCGCTGCCATTGCCGCCAGTCCGAGCGCACCGATTACTCCCAAGAATTGTTTCCGCATGGGTTCCTTAGCCTTTGTGAATCAGCGTATGGTACAACGAAAGTGTACCCTACCGCCATGAGTGAAACGCAGGATAACCTTCGCCAAACCGCCGCAGAGCTGACCGATACGGGGATAATTGGGGAACGGACGCGAGAGCGCATTACCCACCGCCCTGCTGGGCCCGCCATGGTCTCGCGTGGACTGCGTGTGGCCGGGTTGTCCGAGGCATATCTGCCCTACCAAATGGTGCGAACCCGCTGGCATCAAGGACAGCTTCTGGTGAGTTACAGCGGCGAGGGACTGGCGTGGGTGAAGGGTGAGTGGCTCCCCGTGCCTTCTGGGACGGCCTACCTCTCCCCGCCAAGCGTTCCGCATGCTTTTCGGCCCCGCTACCCCGACGTGCCCTGGGAGTTTGCCTGGGTGATTTTCACGCCCGATGCCGAGCTGCCCTGGCCCGAGTACTCCAGCCTAGTGAGTGCCGATCCAGAGCCTCTACGGGATGCGATTTTAGGGCTCTGGCGCGAGTCGCGGGCGGAGGCGGAGGCGGCGCATCTGGCGGTCTGGTCGGAGCTGACGCTGCTACAAGCCCGACGCTTGCTCCGAGGCGGCGCACGCCCCGAGCGCCTGCGTCCGGTCTGGGATGCCATCGAGGGCAACCTTGCTCACCCTTGGACCGCCCCCGAGCTTGCGGCCATCGCTTGCCTCTCCGAGGGGCAGCTGCGCGTGGTCTGTCAGAGGGAGACGGGAAATAGCCCCTTAGAGCAAGTCACTCTCCTGCGGATGCGCCATGCGGGAGCGCTCCTGCTCTCTACCGAGGCCAATATCGAGCAAGTCGCCGGAGCCGTCGGCTACGCCAATCCGTTTGCGTTCTCTACAGCTTTCAAGCGCGTGATGGGCGTGCCGCCAAGCCACTGGCGAAAATAAAAGCCCCACTCTGTTTGTAGAGAGTGGGGCAGCAAGGCTCTCGTACTGAACTGAGCTAGCCTGGTGCGCGGCTATTATCCCAGCCCGTTGCTGGGGTGGTACGCCACTTGCTTCCCCAGACATTATGCTTCACATGACCATCGAAGTAGCAGATATTAAAACCTGTGGAGTGGTTGAAGTTATTGTTTTTGCTTGGGAAGCCATCGGGGGCATCCCAGCCAAACATACCACGCTCGGAGAAGAGGGTGCGCTCCGAGTACCAGTTGGAGAGCTCACTGACGGGCTCTGCACCGGTGTTTCGTGTCTGTCCATCCGGGTAGCGTACCTGAGTGAAGCCCGTTCCAGGGTTATTGTAGACCCAGTTGGGGAAGTACTGGTAGGACTGTTTCCCGATTCGGACATTGGCATCGCTGAAGCGTATGGTCTTGTCAGAGGGGCAGTACCAGATCTGCTTGTTCTTGATGTAGGGGAAGAGCTGAACTGCCATCAGATGCCGGTAGAACTCGCCACCGTAGGCACAGCCGGTGTAGTTCAGGCCACCGTCTCCCGGATTGAAGCCCCGCTGCCCTGCTACTCCAAGATTATCAAGGCACTGGTTATTGGGCGGGTAGGGGTTGACATCGGGATTCACTTCCCAGTTGCGCATGCCATTGTAGGTACCCATCGGGTAGATTTCATCGTAGTCCTGTGCGTACATACGCACCGCAAGACCGATCTGCTTCAGGTTGGAGATACAGGCCGTTTGACGGGCTTTCTCTCGCGCTTGAGCGAAAACAGGAAACAAGATAGCGGCAAGAATCGCGATGATCGCGATCACAACTAAGAGCTCGATGAGTGTAAATACACGTCGTTGCATAATAAATTTCCTTCGTTGAAAATCAGTGTGTCTATTTTTTGTTCAGACGCAAAACGATGACGAGTTTGGTAAGATTAGCCTACCTCCTCTCGCCAGAGGACTTCCGCTGAGAGCATCACGGTGCGTGGACGGGTGTCTTTGAACCGGATGGCCTCATCCAGAAGATCGACGGCCACCTCACCCATCCGGGCGAGGTCGGGCTGCGTGGTGGGGAAGGTGGGTGAGAAATAGCGCCCAGCCTCATAGTTGTCGAAGCCTGCAACAAGAATCTCATCGGGCACGACGATTCCTTTGCTCTGCAGGGCACGGATCAGCGGAATCGCCGTGGTATCGTCCCAGGTAATAATGGCATCGGGGCGCGGCTCCATAGCGAGGACTTGCTCCGCGATCAGCTCCGCATCGGCTGTTGAGATACCCTCCACACGAACGGGCAGCCTATCGGGCCAGCCGCGCCAGCTTGCTGGAATACTCTTGCCTGACCGCTGAAGCGCGGCTTCCCAGCCCCGCTGGCGATCCAACACAGAAGTGTGGAGACCTGAGGGCATGGTGTGCATGAACAAGACCCGCTCTCGTCCCCGCTTAAGAAGCCCCATGGTCAGGTCATGACAGAGGCGAAAGTTGTCTATCACGACCATCGAGCGGTTCCAGCTTTCGGAGCCGATGTCGGTCAAGACGAGGGGGAAATCCTGCTTGCCTTGCGCCAGAGGGTCGCGGTCGTCTTCATAGCGCGGCTTGGGTAAGTAGGTTGGGTAGACAACAATCCCCTTGGCACCTAGCCGCCGAAACTGCGCGATAAGCTCTGTCTCATGCGCCACGCTGTACTCTGAGCTCGCTGCAATTGCCTGGTAGCCTAGCTCCGCCGCCCGCCGCTCAATCCCGTTGTAGATTCGGTGGATAACGGGGTTTTGTAGCTCACCCTTACCCGCCGCACGGGGAGCAATAAAGCCGATGAGCTGAAGCGCACTGGTGGGAGAGCGCGCTGCCACATAGGCGCCGCTACCCCGTCGCGTCTCGATTAAGCCCTCAGCCGCCAGCGCTGCCAGTGCGCGTGAGATGGTGGCCCTGCTCACCCCGAAATGGGTCTCCAGAGCACGCTCCGTGGGCAAGCGCTCACCCGGCAATGCCTCAGAGGTGAGCCAAGTCTGCTGGATGGCGTCCGCGATAATGCGGTAAGTCGCGAGGCGGCTCATAGAAGCCTAGCGGCCTCCCATACCACTGGCATTTGGCGGAGCCATGATTCCTCCAGGAGGCCCACCCGGAGGTGTCAGACCACCTGGTGCCCCCGCAGGGCGTCCTCCGTTATTTGTGGGCGCTGTTGAACCGCCCCCGCTCATTTGCTGCGAGATTTGCTTTTGGATATCAGGAGGAATTCCTCCGCCACTGGCTTGGCCCTCGGCAGACCCCGCAGGCGAGCGGGTAGCGAAGAAGAAAACGATACCAACTACCGCAAGAAGGCCAACAATGGCTCCGATAATAACACCTGGCGAAAGCGACTGCTTCATAGCACTCTCCTAAATTGGCTAAGCCAATTCGATTCTTGTTGCGCAGATTATACAGAAAAAGCTAAGAGAATGTCAAGATTTTTTTGTATGTGGCAAAATAAGAACATGCTAACGGATGATGAGATCGAGCAGTACTTCCGCGAGGGCTACTTGCTCAAGAGAAACCTGGTGCCACAGAGCGTCGTAGAGGCCGTTCGGGCGATTGGCGAGACGACGAAAACCACAGACGGCGGCGGCTGGACGCCTAAGATATTTGACCGAGAGAACCCCAGCTCCGAGCCTGAGCTTCATACGATCCTGCGCCACCCGAGTGTCGTGTCCACGGCGGGGCAGCTCCTGGGGACACCGCCGCTGATCTACTACGGCATGCTCGCCATTGTCCCGGCACACGGTGGCAATGGCCTGCCGTGGCACCAGGACAACATGTACTCGCATCTCTATGGAGGGGCGCTCAATATCTTTGTCGCGCTCTCGGAGATCACGCCGGAGATGGCAAATCTGTGGGTTGCACCGGGCTCGCACAAGCTTGGGACGCAGCCGTCCAAGCGCAACGAGACAACGGCAAAGGGGCATAGAGAAGCGCTAGTCGAGCCGGAGAACGCGCTACTGCTGCCTACGCTCCAGCCCGGCGACACATGTATCTTCACCCGCGACACACTCCACCGCTCGCTGACCAACACGACAGATCAAAACCGCTACGCCTACGCCGCGCAGTTCTGCGCTACCCACGCCCGCTACACCGAGACCGGCAAGCGCCCGCCTTTGTGTGTAGATCCAGCAGCTTTGAGCTGAGCCGCGAGCCAATCAAACGCTGCGTCTTGCATAAGAAGATCGAACTTATGCCCGCCGGGATAGAACTGCCCCAGATAGTTCTCCGGCTTCCCCACCGAGGCGTAGTGCCGCGCAATTCTCGCATCGGCGGCGCGCATTCCCTCCAGCGTAAAGAGCGGATCGGCCTCATCATACTGAACGAGCAGTGGTGAGGGGGCGCGGCAGGCGGCAAGATCGGGGTAGTCGCCGTGGCGCATCCAGGCAGGGGGATAGAGAAGCCAGGTGTGACTGACGACATTGTGATCCAGCAGGCCCGGGAAGCTGCTCATCATCCCGACGATCACCGAGGCGCGAATCTTCTCACAAGTCGCTTGAAGCAGCGCCGCACGCAAGCCGCCGCCCGAGAGCCCGACACAGCCAAGTGCCCGTGCATTCACATCGGGGCGGGAGGCGAGGTAGCTCGCCGCCACTCTGTCCTCATAGCTGACAACTCCCGCGAGGCTTATTCCAAGAAGCGTGGCGTACTTGGCGACCAGCTCCTCGTGAAAGCTGGCCGTAGTGTTATAGAGCTGCGTGGCATCTGCTTCGGGGGCCATTTTCTTGCCACGCCCCTGGTGAAGAGCCGTCATTTGCTCCAGAGGAAACTTGCGGCTACCCCAGAGAAAGACATCCGGGACGAGCACGGCAAACCCGCGCCTTGCGAGCTCGTTGGCATAGGCGCGCGCCCCGTAGTACTGTGTCCGCGACGGTGCCACACTCTCCGGGACGGGCTCAGGGCCGTCGGCGATCTGCTCTTTTCCATAGAGCTTGAAGCCCCCGTGGTGATGGAGTGCAACAATGCCGGGCAGTGTCTTGCCCTCGCTGCCCGAGGGGCGCAGATAAAATGCCTCGGTGCGCGGGCCGTAGCCCACCGACCAGGAGAGGCGCTCGCCCGTAATGCCGCCCTGCTCCCAGCGCTGCTCGGTTCGCACCTCCTGTGGGGTTTCAGCGCCTGGCGCGAACGCTAAGGCCTCCCGCACTTTGCGCTGCGTGGTTTTTCCAGGCTTCGCCTCCGGCCAGAGCACTTGCGAGCGCTGCGCCGCCCCCACCAGCTCACTGTAAACCCCAAGATCGTGATACGTTTGACTCATACGAGCGACTATACACTATTTCTAGCGCTTTCTTGTCGCACTTGCATACCAGGCATTGTTGCTGTAGATCACAGCGTAGCTCGGAGCCTTGCCCAGAGCGAGGGCGTTCATCTTGTAGCCACCCGTCTGGATGCTCACAACGGCGTTGTAGAGCGCTGCAGGAACACCCACGACATAGCACGTATTGTTGTCGGCGACAATTCCCCAGGAACTATTGACTCCCAGAGCGAGCTGCCGGACGGTTGCTCCGTTGTTGAGCAGGGTGGTGAGCTGGCTATTGAATGCCGTCGGCACACCCTCCGTGTAAAAGTTAGCGCTCGTGCCACCAGAGACCACAGCCCAGCTATTGGTAGGGCCAATGGTCACCGCAGCGATACTTGCCCCCGCGGTCTGAAGCGCACTGAGGCGGTTGTAGAGTGTCATGGGAATATTAGAGGCGGTAAATGCGTTGGTGTTGTAGACAACGAGCCAGCTATCGTCCGGACCAAGGAGCACCGCAGTTATGGTGGCACTGATCGAGGTAAGGCGGGTTAGCTCCGCTGTCAGTGCTGTGGGGACTCCATTTGTACTCCAAAGCTTTGCGTCGTAGGCAATCGCCCAGGCATCATCGGAGGCGCGAAGGGCCACACTAGCAATAGTTCGCCCCTCCTGGTTGAGCTGGTTGAGCTTGTCAGTAAACGTCGTATTGGGGACTGGGGTGGGCGTGGGAGTCGGAGTCGGAGTCGGGGTGGGCGTGGGGAGTGGCGTAGGAGTCGGCACCGGGGTCGGGATCGGTGTGGGCGTCGGGATCGGTGTGGGCGTTGGGAGGGGTATTGGTGTGGGAAGGGGTGTCGGTGTGGGAAGGGGTGTCGGTGTGGGTACCGGGCTCGGTGTGGGAACGGGTGTCGGCTCTCCCGAGGGGGTAGGCGTGGCGACAGGAGTCGCCGTTGCTGCCGGGGTAGGTGTCGGCAGCGGCGTCGAATCTCCCCCTCCACAGCCGTGCAGGGCTAGCCAGGCTGTGGCAGAGAAGGCCGCCATCCCTAGTTTTTGAGGCCGACTAAGTTTTGGAAGTATCATGTCATCTCTTTTCCAGTACTAAAGATTCCCATAAATGAGCCAGGTTCCCTATTAGGCGTTGACTCCTATCACTAGTTTTGCCGTGTAGCCCGCCGCGACACTCCCGGTGACCGTTGCCATCTGGTAGGTCGTGCCGTCGCTGAAGACATTGTCATCAGAGAAGCTGGTCACCGACGTGTTCTATATGATTGCCGTTCTGTGTGGAGCTGTAGCCGGAGTACGTGCCGCCTTTGTCGCAGTGCCAGATGTAGACGTAGGCGTTTGGAAGGACACCACAACTTCCGCTTACTTTCACCAAAGTCAGCTCACCGGTAAGCGCCACTCCTGTTTTGGTTTCTGTGATACTGCTCCGAACCATCGCCGAATTGCTTAGGACACTGTAAAGCGGATAGGGACCGTCGGTCTCCGTAGGGATCAGATGGCAGCTTGTCACCGCAGCCGTGACTGTCACCGAGGTTGTAGCGGACTTACCTGATTCTGACTCCGTGACCTGGATCTATACCGTTCCTGCGGCAAGCCCGGTCACAACGCCCGTCGTGCTTACCGTCGCAACCGAGGTACTGAGCGATGACCAAGTGACCGTTGAAGCGGCGGTCAGGGTGAGATCCTGTGACCGTCGTGCTCCCGCAACCAGCACCCACTCAGTGAAGCTCGGAGAGCAAGAGATGCGCAATACTAAGGTAGATCACCAGCCCCGTGGCATCCACAAGTGTCGTGATGAGTGGTGCGGAGACAAGGGCGGGGTCTATTTTGAGCTTATTGGCCACCAAGGGAATCATCGAGCCAATCGTGTTGGCCCAGGTGCAGATCGCCAGAATCGTCAGCGCCACGACCAGTGAGAGCTGCACCCCACTTCCCCACCACATCGCACGGCCAAAGGCAATGGCTCCCAGAAGCAAGCCTAGAAGCACACCCGATGCCAGCTCCCGCAACAGAACACGGCCAATATCACGGCCTCGAATCTCACGCAGTGCCAGGCCACGAATAATGGTGGAGACGGTCTGCGCACCGGTGTTGCCGCCCGTGCCGATCAGCAGGGGGACAAAAAAGCTCAGCGCCACGACTTTTGCAAGCTCGCTCTCGAAGTGACGAAGCACCGCCCCCGTGGCGGTCTCCGCGACGAAGAGCAGCACGAGCCAGCCCACGCGGCTCTTGACAACACGCCAGATAGGAATGGAGAAGTACGGGGCATTGATGACACCGGGCTCGGCGGATATGGCACCTTGTTTGAACGCGTCTTCCGTCTGCTCCTCGGTGAGAACATCAACGATATCGTCCACGGTGATGATTCCCGCAATCGTGCCCTCACGATGAAGCACGGGCATCGCCAGAAAGTCATAGCGGGCGATCAGGCGTGCCACTTCCTCCTGGTCGGTGTCTACCTGAACCGAGATAATATCGCGGGTCATGATCTCAGCGATGCGCTGCTCGCCGCTTGCACGCACTAAGTCCCGGAGCGAGAGGACACCCACTAAACGCTCATCCACCACCACATAGAGATCGCTGAGCGTCTCCACCTCGGGGTCAGCTCGGCGGATGGCGGCAAATGCCTCCTCGACCGTGAGCTCTGGCGCGAGGCGCATGAACTTCTCGGTCATCAGCCGCCCGGCGCTGCTCTTGGGATACGAGAGCAGCTCGCGCACTTCCGCGGCGTCTTCCTGGTCGGTCCACTGGCTTAGCAGTACTTCTTGCCGCTCTGGGGATGCCGACTCAGCAAGCACGCCTGCGGCATCGTCCATCGGCAAGAGATCCAGCAGTGCGGCGATTCGCTCGGGGACTTCATTATCAAGCAGATAGCGTGCTTTTTGCTGATCCAGCTCATCGAGCACCTCAGCAGCGCGCTCGGAGTCCAAGCAGCGAAAGAGGCGAATGGCGTCCTCGTTGCCCAGGCGCTCCATGACCTCAGCGAGATCCGCCGGGTGGTAGCCCGCAAGAGCTGTTCGCAGTATAGCTTCATCGTCCTGGCTCAGCGCCGCATTAACGCGCTCCTCCAGGTGAAGGGTATTGTTCTCAAGAGTCTCCAGCCGGATCATGTCGGTACATCATTTCCCGGGAGACAGGAGTTTTTCGCGGTGGGCTACACTGCCCACTAGCACCTCAGCGAGGGATTCGTGAGTAGGTAGCCCACCGCAACCGACTACCGTCTTCCGTCGTTTGTTCGTGGGTTTTCATGGGGTATGTCCGAATACTTGCGTCTTTGATCACCAAAAAGTTCCGGCCTAACGCAACTGTTTTGCCAGGCTCACCAGCTCAACTTCCGTAAGTTTGCCCAGGATCATCCGGCGCTGTGTCTGGTGCTTGAGGGCGATAGCAGTGTGCTCCGGGTTTCGGGAGTCTTGGTGAAGATAGGCGACTAGTGACTCAAACAGCCGAACCGCCTTCCAGCCTTGCTGCGCCTGGAGGGGACGGCTGTTTTTTGTCTCTGTCACAAAGAGGGAGAACGAACGCGAGCCGCTAGCATAGAGGAAATGTGCCTGCTGTCCGGAGACATACCGAACGAGTTGCCAGGCCCCCATCTTTGTGGGAACCCCTACTTTTTTCGCTTCTGATACCGCTGCGCTCCCGGTTTTCACCAGAGCTTGTGCCTGTGCCGAAAAACAAACAGCGAGGAGAAGCACGGCACAGAGTACGCCTCTTCTCATGGCTGCTTCTCCATTGGCAGTGTCTCGGCAAAGAGGAGATGCTCCGCATGGTGCGTCTCGTGCTGATCGTAGAGCTGCTGCATCTGCGTTTCCGTGGGAAGAGGATCGGCCTCAGCGCGAGGCTCGGGCCAGGCGAGAAAGACGAGCAGGGCAAGAGTCCCTGCCAGTGCGGTGGCTCCCAGAGGGCGCCAGAGCGAACGGGGGCCTGTTTCTCTGGGGGCATCTGCGGGGAACTTATGGCGCACGCGGCCCATAGCCCGCTCACGAGCGGCCTCTAGCCCTCCGGCAGGCTCGGGCAGTGGGGCTTCCTGTAGTCTCTTTTGTAAATCTTCATCCTTCATGACGCAGCTCCTGGCTTAGTGCGAGGCGTAGCTTTTCACGCCCTCGCGAGATACGTGAGCGCACAGTTCCGATGGGAATGCTCAGCATATTGGCGATCTCTACGTAGTCATAACCTTCCACATCCGCAAGCAAGACAGCAACCCGGTTCTCCACGCTCAATGTGTCAAGTGCCTTTTGCACGGGCTCGGAGTAGAGCGGATCAATTAGACATGCCTCGGGACTTTCGCGTGAGTCTGGAATGTCTCTGCCTTCCGTCTCCGAGAACACAGTGTCGAGGCTCTCCGTCTGCCGACGATTGGCTTTTCGGGCCATGTCTATTCGGTTATTCGAGAGCATCTTAAAGAACCAGCTTGCAAATTTTTCGCCTCGGTAACGGTCAAAGGCAACAAACGCATCAATAAGTGTCTCGGAGAGGAGGTCTTCCGCCAGATCCCGATCACTGGTAAGTCGGTAGGCAAAGCGCCAGAAACGCTCCCAGTCCTTGGCTACCAGTGCTTCAAACTCCGCGTGTTTTTGCGCGGTCGCAGAGCGCTTGGCGAGCCACATACCTTTACTTATACCAGACATTGACCAGCCTGCGACAATTGGGTTCATGTAAGTGTTGCGACAAGTGTTACCCAAATAGTTCCAGGGAACCTTTTTGGAGTACAATTGCGCATAGCCAATATGAGTGACATTCAAGAAACGATACAAGAAGTTATCGAGGCAGCCCCTGTGGCCACGAGCAAAGAAGGCAAAGAAGGCAAAGAAGGCAAAGAAGACCGCTTGAACTCATGGATTGCGATTCTGGTGGCCCTCTCCGCAACTTTCATGGCGCTCTGCAATATCAAGGATGGCAATATCTGCCAGGCGATGGCGCAGTCCCAGGCAAAGAGTGTGAGCAAGTGGAGCCAGTACCAGTCCAAGAGCACCAAGCAAAACTTAGCCGAAACGACCCTAGCAATGGCGCAGCTCCAGAAAGCCCCGGAGGCGATGCTGTCACACTACAAAGATGAGATCACCCGCTACGAAAAAGAAAAAGGCGAGATCCAGGCCGAGGCCAAGGGAATGGAAGCCGAGTACGAGCGTCTGAATGTCCACGACGACCAGTTCGATATGTCCGAGGCGTGCCTCTCCGTGGCGCTGGCGCTCTTTGGGGTCACGGCACTCACTAAGAAGAGCTGGCTGCTGATCTTTGCCTGCGGCGTGACCGGCATTGGTGTGCTTCTGGGGCTCGGTGGGTTTCTAGGTTGGTCGTTTCACCCCGACTGGCTCGCTAGATTCTTGGGATAGGTTCCGCACTATGGACATGCCACCCATTCATGAAAAGGCTCCATAAGAAAAAAATAAAGATTTCAGGAACAAATCTACCTAGCTACGACGCATTCGTTATGGAAATCCCCCAAGGGGATAGAAAACTCCAAACCGAGGTAACCTATGAAGACAATTTTCCGTTCCATTGTGATGCTTTCCGCACTCTCGCTACTCAGCGTCTCCGCCTTTGCTCAGAAGCCCGCCGCCAAACCAGCCGCAAAGCCGACTGACAAGATGGCTGCAAAGCCTGCTGCCAAACCCGCTGCAAAGCATTCGGACAAGATGGCTGCAAAGCCTGCCGCAAAGCATTCGGACAAGATGGCCACAAAGCCTGCCGCCAAACCAGCCGCAAAGCCGACTGACAAGATGGCTACAAAGCCTGCCGCAAAGGCGACGGGCAAGAAATAGCCCTCTCCGAGCCGCCTGCCTACGTGCGTAGGCAGGCGGCTTTTTTGTTTTGTTCAGGAGCAGCACAATCAGCTAGTTGCCGCCGCCACCTCGTCCACCACGGCCGCCGCTCTGACCACCACCGCCCGGCCCACCTTGGCCGCCACGCCCCATCGGGGACATGTAGCTTTGAGCAATCGTCTTCTGCTCAGCGCTCAGGACGCTCTCCATCTTACGACCACGGGCCAGATTCGTTAGCTGATCCTCGTTGAGCATAAGCTTTGTGGCCGCCTCGGGGCGTACCCCTTCATCCTGAAGGCCTTTGAGTGCCTTGATCAACAGGCTTAGACGAACACGCTGCGGCTCGCTGAGAACGGCATTGGTATCGGCAACGGCCTTGCGCTCCGCCTTTGCCACATTGGTCTGCATCTCCTGCATCATCGCCTGTATGTCCGGACGTCCGCCCTGTGCACTCGGAGCCGGAGCCGCACTGGGATCAGCGTTCGGGTCTTGTGGTGCACGGCGCGTTGGCATCTGAGGACGTGCCGCATCCTGCATGTCCTCACGGATCAGAGCAATTTTCCCGGCCTGTGCATCCGTGAGGCTCAGGTAGAGCACCATCACCCGAAGGGGAATACTGACTGCGCTAATCTCACGTGACATTCCCATCATGCCCCCCATCATCCCGCCGCCAAAACCACCGCCACCAGACCCACCTTGGCCGCCTCCAAAACCACCGACACCTCGGCCACCACGGCCACCACCTTGACCGCCAAAGCCGCCCTGTTCACCACCCTGAGGCGGTTGCGCCAGCGCCGAACCACCCACCATCAATGCCACAAACGTAAGTACCAATCGGTTCATCTTTCTAAACCTCCTGAGCCGTATATTAACGGGCAATCATGAAGCAAAAATGAGAGTTAGAAAAATTCCAACCGATTTTTTCTCATTTTGAGCCCAACACGAGCTTTGTCTCCCTCGGCGATTCCTCGTTTATGAGGCAGAACGCTTGCGTGGATCAAGAGCATCACGTAATCCATCACCAAGGAAGTTCAGAGCGACAACTGTGAGCGAGAGGCACAGCGCGGGAGCGAGGAGCAGGCGTGGTTCGCTGCGGTAGTAGTCTAAAGCGTCGTTGATCATGCGGCCCCACGACGGAAACGGGCGCTGGACGCCGATTCCCAGAAACGAGAGCGTGGCCTCAGCAAGAATCACCCCGGCGGCATCTACCGTCACAGCGACAATGATCGGCGAGAGTAAGTTCGGGAGGATATGTTTGAGCAGAATCCGCCCGTTGCTCGCCCCCATCGCAATCGCCGCCTCCACGAACTCACGCTTGCGGAGCGATAAAACTTGCCCACGCACCAATCGGGCAAGCGGCGGCCAGCCCGTGATTCCCAGCGACATCACCACGAGAAATAAGGAAACCTCGGGCTTGGACGCCGCAGCCCCCAGCGTTCCAAGAAGCAGAATCGCCAGCAGCACATCGGGGAAGGCGAGCAGTGTGTCGGTGATGCGCATCAGGATCGTCTCCGCCCAGCCACCGAAGAAGCCCGCGATCAGCCCCACCGTGACACCGATACTCACCACCACCAGCTCCACCAAGACCGCCACCGAGAGAGAGATGCGTGCGCCATAGACTAAGCGAGAGAGGATATCGCGCCCCAAGTCATCCGTGCCAAGCCGATGCGTCGCGCTCGGGCCTTGCATGCGATCTACCAGCTTCTGCTCCGCGAAGGGGTACGGCGCGAGGACGTTGGCAAAGACCGCCACCAAGACCAGCAGCCCCAGAAAGATCAGGCTCGCAAAGGCGATTTTATTTTTTTTCAGCTCTCTCATCGCTTGCCTCCTGCAGATCGCGCCCTGGGATCGAGAACGCCATATAAAATATCCACGATCAAGTTCACCACCACAAAGATAAACGCCATCAGCAGCGCCAATCCCTGGATCACCGGGTAGTCACGCTGCTGAATCGCAAAGATAGACTGGTAGCCCAGTCCCGGAATCTGAAAGAACGTCTCCACTACAAACGAACCCGAGAGCAAGTACCCAAAAGTGGTTCCCGCGACCGTCATGATCGGCGGGAACGCATTCTTCAGGGCGTGCTTAAACAAGACCACACCGCTCGACAGGCCCTTCGCCCGCGCCGTTCTTATATAATCCTGCCCCAGCACATCCAGCATCGCCGAGCGTGTCATGCGCGCCATCAGCGCCGCCGAGCGCGCACCGAGCACGATCGCGGGCAGAATAAAGAACTGAGGCTGCGCCCGAACGGCATCGCCCAGTGCAAAGCCCATGGGCGGCAGTAAGTTGCGCTGTACCGCGAAGTACAGTGTCAGCAGCGGCGCTAGCACAAACGAGGGCACGGCGACACCGATCAGTGCGACACTCATCACGGCCCGGTCGGTTATTTTATTTGCCTTCACCGCCGCCAGAATCCCAATCGGAATCCCAATGCCCAGCGAGAACAACAGCGCCAAGCTCGCCAGTGTCCCCGTGTTGGGAAAGCCGCGCTTGATTAGCTCCAGCACCGGCTCGCCATTATTAAAGTACGAGCGCCCGAAGTCCCCGCGCGTCACAATTCCAAAAACGTAGTTACCGTAGCGCACCAGTGGCGGCAGATCCAGGCCCAGCGTGTGCCGAAGCTGCGCCTTCTGCTCGGGGGCCGCATGCTGCCCTAGCATGATGTCCACCGGGTCAGCAGGCGAGAGATAGGTGGCGAAGAACACCAGAAATGAGATCGCCAGTAGCGTCGGAATCGCCAGCCCGAGGCGCGTGAGAATCAGGCGGATCATCCCCTCCCCATCCCCCACCCGGATGAACCCACCCGGCTCGTTCCTCGCCACCCTCCCTCGACGAAGGAGGGTAAACTCCCCCTTCCTTGGGACAGGGAAGGGGGCTGGGGGGATGGGTTCAGGATCATTTGACCTCGACCGTGACCAGCGGGAGGTGGCCTAGAAGACCGTCTTTGAGGCCCGTGACGTGGGTTTTGATCAGCTCCATATCACGCTGGTAGTAGACCGGAATCCACGCGGCATCGTCCACGACCATGCGCTGGGCCTTGGCGTAGAGCTCCATGCGCTTCTTAGAGTCCACTTCCACATCGGCCTGGGCACAGAGGGCATCGTAGGCAGGGTTGGAGTAGCCCACATGGTTCTCCGCCCCCGTGGTGGTTAAGAGCAGCGAGAGGTAGTTCTGTGGGTCGGGGTAGTCCGCGCCCCAGCGGTGGAAGTAAACGACCTCGTCGCGATCCATGGCATTGATGAGCGAAGCGTACTCCATCTCACGCAGCTCGACGGGAATCCCGATCTTGCTCCACTGCTCTTTAAGAACTTGCGCGGTCTTGACGATATCGGGCTGCTGTTGGCGGAAGCAGAGCGTGAGCGGTGGGAGCCCCTTGCCGTCTGGGAAGCCCGCTTCGGCGAGCAAAGCTTTTGCCTTGGCTTCATCGTAGGCATAGCCCTTGAAGTTTGCATCGTAGCCGGGCATGCCCTCAGGGACGATACACTCCGCCGCCGTGTTCACATCCAGAAGCACGCCTTTCTTGATCTCCGCTTTGTTGGTAGCACAGGCAAAGGCTTGCCGAACTTTAGCGTTCTTGAACGGTGCATAGGCCTTCTGGTTCATCCCAACATAATACGTAGAAGCACGGTTGAAGGTCTGGACTTGCCCGGCGTACTTGGGGTCGGTTTTGTCTTTCTCGTAGTCGCCCTTTTCGAGCGCGATAATGTCCACGAGGCCGGAGTCGTACTGGAGGCGTGCGGTCTTGGTGTCTAGAATAATTGGGCGCTCGATCTTGGTGAGCTTGGGCGCACCCAGCACCCAGTCTTTATTCGCTTCCAGAGTCACGGATTTCTGGGGCGTGTAGTTGGTCAGCTTAAAGGCACCGCAGCCCACTGCTGCCGCGTTCTCGGAGCCGATAGTTTTTGCACCGCTAGGCAGTGTTGGCCCCTTCTCGATCTCCTCTTTGGCAAGAATATAGGCGGTCGGGTAGGTGAACTTACCTAAAAAATAGGGCCGTGAGCCTACCAGCGTGATCTCAATCGTGCTCTTGTCAATCACCTTCACGCCCGTCAGCTCCGTGGCCTTTCCGGCGGCAAGCTCTTTCGCACCCTGGATATCGTCTAAGTAGGTCACGGCCACGGGCGAGGCGAGCTTGGGGTCGAGGGCGCGGGTCAGGCTGTACTTCACATCGTCGGCGGTGACTTCACGCCCATTGTGAAACTTCAGCCCCGCACGGAGCGTGAACGTGTAGACTTTCCCGTCAGCGCTGACTTTGGGCAGCTCTTTGGCGGCCAGCGGCGTGACCTCGGTCTTGTCGTTCCAGCCGACGAGGCCCATGTGCGCGTTCTGCAGGAGATCAATTGTCGGGCCATCTTGGGCGCGGTGCGGATCGAGTGTCGAGGGCTCTGTTGCAATGGGGTAGCGCAAAACACCAGGTACGGAGCCTGTCCCACCGCCGCTTGCCGTTCCCCCACCAGAGTTGCCGGAGGGACAGCCGACCAGAGCCAGAGAGACGAGCGAGAGAGTGAGTGCGCAAAACCCGCGCCGGGTAAGGTTAGAGGAAGTCATGACGGTGAAATTATAGCACGTTTAACGGGCTGGTTCTGTTTCCAAGTGCTTGAGCGCCTCACGAACCGAAAGCCCGGAGAGCTACGCTTCATTGCCCTAGAAAACGTCGTGGGACGCATCTTCCAGATCCTCCGTTACGGTAAGTTCCCCCGCAATGTCTGCGAGCAGAAACGCACGGGGCGCGATGCCTCGTCCCAGCGCGGCCATGAGCTTCACTTGCGCGGCCACATCTGTGAGATCACCCGTGGGAAGTGCGCCCGCATCGAGCGCATCGCGGCCCGGTTCGTAGAGGCCCATGCGGGTCGAGCCCCCGACAAACTTGGTGGTAACGAGAATAGGAATGCCGGAGGCCGTCGCCTCCTGAATCACGGGAACCAGCGAGAGCGGCCCGACATTGGGAACATTGCCGGTTCCGAGAGAGCGCAGAATCAGCCCGCGACAGTGACCGGAGTGGAGCACGGCACGGAGCGCCTCGGGCGGCAGTCCCGGTGTCATGTCCACCGTCAAAATCGCACCGTCAAAGCGTGTGTCGGAGAGAATCGGTAGGTTTTGGGTGCGCTCCCGATGGACGCCCGTCAGCCGAATGCCCGCCGCCGTGACCTCACCCAGGAGTGGAAACGCGGGGGAGTCAAACGCGGCGAAGCGAATCTCGCTGGTCTTGATCGCCCGGTTGCCACGCAGAACTCTATCGCCAAAGACAATCATCACCTCGGAGATCTGGCGGCGGATGGCGAGGCGTAGGGTAAGCAAGGCCCCGATAAGATTGCGTGCGGCATCGGTATGGTCGCTTTTCAGGGGAAGCTGTGAGCCCGTGAAGACAATGGGCAAATGCCCACCGCGCGGCAGGGAGAGTGAAAGCGCCGACGCGGTGTAGGCCATGGTGTCGGTGCCATGCAGGACAAGAATACCGTCGCAGTGGGCGTGTGCCCGCACCACGGCCTCGATCAGCTCCGTCCAGTGGCTCGGGGCTAGATTGGTACTGTCAAGTGATGCCAGCGGCACCAGAGTCAGCTCCGCATAGCGCGCCGCCGCCGGGACTTGATCTAGCAGCTCCCCCACTGAAGCCGCCGGGCGCAGCGCCCCATCGGCCCCGCGCACCATTCCAATCGTGCCGCCCATTCCAATCACAACAATTCGCGGCAGGCTAGGACTCATCCTGGCGTGATCCGATAAAGATGCACGTCCTCGGGGGCGAACCTATCGGTGCGGGTGACAGTGCGATTCTCTCCCAGCACCTCGATCTGGCCACGCGGCGCAATCTCCACGGTCACTGTCGCCTCGCCCGTCGCGGCGGCAAAGACATAGGTTGCGCCCTTGTGCTCCACGGTCAGCAGCTCCACGCCACCATGCTCGATACGCTTGCCGCTTGGATTATTGATCACCACCGCCAGCTCCTGAATCTGTTTGTTCGTGGCCGTCACGGATGCCAGCATCTCGGGGTCGTCGAGGAGCGCGTGTTCATTGAACTTTGGCTGGAACTGGTGGACAAAATAGATCAGGCCACGTGAGCCGTGAATAATCGCCCGCCACGTCTCGCTGCGCACCTGCTTGGGCGTGGCCTTAGTCTTGCCATCAATGCGCGTGCACTCCAGGCAGTTCCAGATGCGTTTTTTCCCACCCGCCCAGCCCATAAGCCGGTCCACGCCCTTTGGCACCAGCCCCAGCGGCAGATTATTAGCGGCGGGATAGACATCAAACGAGACAATATCGCCGCCCTGCACGTACGTCTGATAATCCGAGAGCTTCGCACCCGAGCCGCGCCCTTTCCAGCTATCATTGGCGACTCCCTGCCCGAGATTGAGTAGAATCGGCCGGGTCGGATCGGCGGCCCGGAGGCGCTTGTAGTCGTCCACAATTTTCTGCGGCGGCACACACGGCCCCCAGCCCTTCTTGCCTGTCACGGGGTCGGTGACGGCCTGCGCGTTATCAGGCTCGTCGCCGTGCATCCAAGCCGCGATAGTCGGATCGTCTTTGTGCGCCAGCCCCACCGCATTCTGCTCACAGACCACCCGCATCTTCGCCGCTTTTAGTGCAGCAAGCTGCTTCTCCGTCGGCCCCTGCCAGAGCGCCACGTAGAGATTGATCCCCGCCGCCGCGTAGCGCCCGGCGTTCTCCGGCGACTGAAGCCATACCCCGATGGGAAAGTAGTTAGGCGAGCTAGGAAGCCC